>JABCTV010000029.1 GCA_018238205.1 Candidatus Thorarchaeota archaeon | reverse complement strand
GTGACTGTCAAAGATGAATCCGATAGCGCGAGCGAACTGCATCATCATCTCCTCCTGAGTGCCAGTCGGAGACCCCAACGTGATGAATGCACAAATGAGATTCGGAGTGGGTACTGCCCGGATAATGTCTGAAATTGGAAGAACGTGATAGGCATCACTCGCTTCTGGGGTTTCAAACTCAGATCTGAAATGCATAATTGCAGTGATAAATGCAGACAGCATTCCTTCTTCAAAACCAGCTTTCAACATCTTTGAATAAATGGGAACTCCGCTGAGCTTATGGAGAACAATGATACCCAGAAGATTGTGTGCATCATTGAACCTTGTTTTGATTACCTTTGCTGCAGCATATTTGCGCTTATTCTTCCGAACATATACGCGCTGACCAACTACGACCGCAACCAGCATGCTTGCACCAATGGCAATCTGCCATGAATATTCAATGAAGGCTTGAAAGAGTCGAGCGTCAGTATCAATAATTGGAACAAGGGTATCATGAAATTCTTGCACCAACTCGTAGTTTTCTTTTGCTACCTGGATAATCATAGTGTATGTTATTTCACTTGCTGAAGGCATTGAAAAGTTTGATACATAATGACCATCAGCAGTTTCGACCATATCCTGCAATGCATAAACGGTTCCTGCACTTGACAATATACTAAGTGTGACATTTGCATCTAGAACTGGATAATCTGTATCTACTTCAACAACTGCTATCTCAACTTCAACGCTTTTGAATTCTGAACCGGACAGACTAGATATCATATTGACCTTAATCGGTACCTTTTCCACCAAGAAGGAGAGAACATATGTCTGATTCGAGTATCCCTCCTTTGAGAAAGAAATTCTGATACTATAGTCTCTTTCCCCAAGAGGTGTCAATGCAAGATTGTAATGTCCAGTTCCATTGTCTACTACTGAAGCCCATTCAGATCCGTCTTCAGTAATCTCTACCAATGCTCCATCAATGCCAAGTCCATCATACGATTGTGAATAGAAGAAATCAAAATTGTATGAACGACCATAGATGAGTGGTTCTAGCGGTCCTGAAGGAGAATCTAGGTCAGTAAGATATTGTGATTTAATAGTGATAATAATTGGAGTAGTTTCGAAGAATGGAGCAGAAGAGATAACAGAAACGTCAAAATTTCCGGCCCCTACTAGAGCTGTATCAAAATCGGCTTGCCACCAATTTTTAACGACGTTTGGTTCAAAATTTACAGGGTCTTCATCTCCATCCCAAGTGCCACTTACAGAGGCACCATCATTTAGGAGTAATTGTCCGTTCTCAACATCATAGAATCGCATTACAATAGTTACAGGCTGACCAACTACGGTTTCCAACTCATCTTCAAAAACCACTTCTAGGGCCGCTTGATGGTGTAATGCAAATTCTGCAAAGCCATATGCAATTTCGGTTCCATTAGACCAGAAATAGGAAACACACCATATGCCAGCTGTAGTATTTGTTGCTCCAAAAACCACTGAAGCACTTACAGCTGAACCCAATTCTCCGCTTACTGTTAATGATTCATGCCATATTGTACTGTTTGGTAAGACCCACGTGAAGTTCACGGCATTTGTTAAAATAGGAATCTGAGTCATCGCACCGATACTCACAGAAAGTCGTGCATTATCATTGGTATGAAAAATACTTTCCTCAACCCAATCAGATACATCATATCTTTCAATTGATTCATTGAAAGCATAATTGTAAACATCGCTTGTGATCTTCCACCAACCAAGCCTATCGCTGAGCAAAGTTGTAGGTACTTGGATGAACTCGATTTCCTCAGTGCAATTCGAAGTTACATCAACAAGGAAAGGATCAAACACCGTAAAGTTTTGCCAATCAGTAGGATGATAGATTCGGATTGTTAGATTCTCATATGCCTCTATGAAGCCGAGATAGGTAAACATCTCCAAATTTCCACTATCATCAGGAGCTATACTATACGCTACTCCTTCTTCCAATGTGTTAGTAGTTGGTGTTGAGTTCAGATATCGGTGATTCAGAAGAATTGTATTGTAGTCTAGAGATATAGTTGTATTAGATACTATTGAAATGCTAACGGTACTTGTTTGCCAATACATTGGATTCTCAATAAATCCATAACCAGAACCCAATGTTCCAATAATTGGTGTTGATACTGATTCTATGATGAATTGCAAGTCAACGGATTCGCAACTAGGGGGAGTACCACCTATGAAAGATATATCATCAAGTAGTACTGTGATGTACTGGCAATTTACAATTCCATCAGGGATGATATCAGCATCATCATAATCCTCATCAGCATCAACAACAAAGGTGTCTTCAATTACTAGACCTATCATGAACATTGTTGTTTCTGATGATATGATGCTGGGCACTGAAATTGTTCCACTATTATACCAGACCCCTCTTTCACTAAGAGTTGGTAAATCCTGTTTCCATACTGATTTACCATCAACGAACACTTGTATCGAAAAATTACCTTGTAAATCAAACTTGATTGGACCCTTAAGGTAAAGAAAATCAAAGTTCAGGAGAAATTGCTCAGTATAAGGAGTGATTTCAATAGTCTGGTTCCATAGAACAGATGTACCATTATAATGTGTATACCAATTCTGTCCGGAATTTGATTCATTAGCTCTACTTTGAACTGAAACAAAGCGCTCTCCATTACTATCTTCGTATGAAACTTGTTGTGCTTGATCGGCATTAGTATTATTACTCACCGCAGACCAGCCATATGGATAGTTTGTGAGAACCCCATTAGGATTAACAGTATACCCAAGGTTTCCCTCATCAAATGAACCATTCACAACATAGAGTTTTTCTAGATTTGATACTTCAACTTCAGCTGTACTGACAACCCAATCATGCTCGGTATCTATCGTTAAACTCTGCTCGATATTTAACATAGTATCTGTCCTTGCAGAGATATTTCCAGTCATCGAATATCCACTTTGCTCGATTTGAACAGGATCAAGAATCCCATCTTTGGGTAATGTTGGTTCATAGTCAGAAGGAAGCCAGATTTCATCATTATTCATAATCTTGAGTTCTTCAGGTGAGGTTAAAGTATCAATTCCATCTTCCATGGAAAACGAATCTAGAAGTAGTTCATTCTCAGAAGTCAGAGAACCTATATCAAACTGCATTGGGAGTGGAGTCACAACTAGTGCTAAGAAACAGAGAGCAAGTACTCTAATGTTCTTAATCTTACCAACATGCATCCTCATAACTTCCAAGAGCAGTCAAAGATTGTCAAATGTACTTCTAGCAACCGAAAAAGGAGAATATAACATAATTGTGGATATTGTAGGAATAATAAATTCTAATCCCCATTAGTTACGATTCTACCTTCAGCGATAACGTCATGTTTGTGGATGCTCTCGAGAGACCTAGCTTCAGCAAATATTTCAAGGTCACTCTCACTGTAGGCATCTTTTGCGTGTTGGAGTATGTTCCGGCAGACATCTTCAATCAATAGTGGGTTGTCGTGCATCTGCTTTGTTACATGCATTTCATCCTCTAACTTGAGAAGAGAATATGTCTTGCTAGAAAATGAGCTCTCAATTACATCAATCATTGAACCATACGTTGGGATTGATTTAGTCGTACCAACCACACGTAGTTTTCCGATTGCTCGTTGGATGTGAGTTAGACCATCATTATTCGCCATGCAATGTGGGCAGACGGTATTTCCAATTACTTGGATTTCAACTTCATGAATGAATGGAGAATCATTTACCTTGCGTGTGATAGCTGTCACATCACAGACTTCCCAGGTCCTCTTATTCGAAACTGGAGTTCTTGCAGAATATCCGAATTCAAAATCAAATCTTACTTCACTACGACTGAAAGGATGTTTATGGGCAAGTCCTTCTAGGATTTTAATCTGAATCTCTTCAATAGAAGGATGTACCATGAACTGGTCACTTAGTTCCTCAGTCATCGATTCAACCAAACGAGACATATGGATTCCTTTCAAATCAGCGGGTAGGTCAATGGTTATCTCTACCTTAGGCACAATATGGTGCCGCAACCCACTTCGTTCCGTTACAACGAAGGTTTTGAGGTTCTTTACACCGACCTTGCTTAGGTGGATTCTATGTTTAGGTTCCTCGTTCTGAGTTTCAATAACCAAATCTCGTATCTCCGCGTGTCGTGGTTTCTTCAATCTTCGTAACAACCAGTAGAGCCTGCACTTTCACTTATGCAGACCTTAACATGATAGTCACCTGAAATGTCGATGTGATCATGTATGTGCTTCGATAACAATTCCGCTGTTGTGGCCTGTGTTGGAAGTATTATG
Source organism: Candidatus Thorarchaeota archaeon (assembly GCA_018238205.1). Lineage (GTDB taxonomy): Archaea > Asgardarchaeota > Thorarchaeia > Thorarchaeales > Thorarchaeaceae > SMTZ1-45. Next base: position 20,003 of record JABCTV010000029.1, on the reverse strand, counting down.
CAGTCCTCTGCAGGGAACACATATCGTTTTTCTCCAACGTTGACCTCAATAAAACCCTCTTCAGATTTCACATTGATTGTCTTCGAGTCCCCGGGTAACATGACCTTGTGATCGAGAGTTTTGCAGATGTTGACTACCTTGTCCTTTGCTTCTCTGAAGTCTATAACCATGCCATCTTCATTGAGAGGACCGGTGATGAACACTTCCACAGTATAATTATGACCATGAAGTTGCTCGCAATCTCCACAAAATCTTAGAAAATGTGATGCACTAAAATGCATTCTCTGATCTTTGACATGTACACTGTACAATGAAATGCCTCCAGATGTTATTGAAGCAACAACGACCTTCACTTGTAAAACTGTCGGAAGGTAAGGAATTTACTCCCGAGTTTGTCTTTGTTTCTCAAAAGCTTCAATGAGATCATCAACTGTTGTAGCTTGTGTTGGATCCTTATCATCTCGCCACTTGCCTGTGAATCTTGGGAATCGTATTGCCAGACCAGCATCTCCTGCGATTCTTCCCTTTCCTGCAGGATGTGTAGGACTTGATGTTATCTCGTCACCCAACACCTCAATGACTTCCACAGGCTCGAACCATACATCTGCGTCTATACCAGAGATGACCTTAGGATTCTTCGTTTCAATCTTATGTTCATCAAGGCGCTCCTTGAACTCAGTGAGCATTTCTTCAGTAAATCCGGTACCAATCTTACACACTGTAGGATAAGTGTCAGTCATATCATCATAAGCAGAAGCGAGGATTGCTCCATAAAGACCTGTTCTCTTACCCCGACCGTGAATTGCTCCAACAATCACAAGATCCGCCGAGTCTGCGAGTCCTTCAGTGTAGGAGGCTTTAAGCTTAATCCAGAGCCAGCTTCGTGCACCAGCCTGATATCTTGAGTTCTCATGAATTGCCTTAGCAATGACTCCTTCATAGCCAGTATTGATAGCTTCCTCAAAAATCTCATAAAGACGATCTGGCTCCTCTGTGAATTCACCAATGGTCAAACTAACTCTGTCACTTACTTCAATCGTTTCTTCCATCAGCTTACGACGATCAAGCATTGGTAGAGATGTAACATCGGCACCATTAAGGTACAGAATATCAAAGACAAAGAGCGCTACTGGAACTTCCTTCTGCATGCTCTCGATATTGGTCTTTCTTCTTCTCCGCATGAGTTCTTGGAAGGGTCTCATCTTCCCAGTATCTGGATCTATTGCTACGCATTCTCCCTCAAGCACACATGACTCAGCTTTGATGTTTGTTAGAATCAGCTGAACCACATCTGGATACTGGTGAGTGATTACTTCCTGTCTTCGTGAATAGAGAACGACTTCATTTCCATTCTTATGAGCTTGAACTCGTTCACCATCATACTTGTATTCGACAAAGGCTTTCTTTCCAATTTTCTCCATTATCTCTTCCGCATCAGACAGTTTCTTAGCTGCCATCATCCGGATTGGGACCCCTACTTGGGTATGGATATCTCGAACTGCGTCAATACCTTTCTCTACCAGAACATTGGCAACACTTCCAAGATCACTGCATACATTGAATGCAGCCTCAATATCACCGCGTGCATCTCTGTTTCCAGTGAATGCAGTAGAGAGACTATCGATAATTCCCATGTCACCGAGACCTAGTCGTAAAGATCCCGTGACTGTTCTCAGGATGTATCTAGCTTCAATAGGGTCAGCATCAGTCAATAGACCTGCGAGTTTCGAAACCTTTGCTTTATTGCTCCCAGATCCGCTTAATTTCGCAGTCTGCGCAAGGGCATTGTATACTAAAGAAACTGTCAGGTCCTCCGCAAAGAGGGTAGCCTGTGCACTCTCTTGAAGAAGAGCTTCTCCAGTACTACCAATATCTCCAGTTTTTCGGAGAAGATCTACCACAACTTTCTCCGGCACCGAAGCAGCAGTAGCTACCACCTGAATTGCCATCTTTTCAGCAATCCCAATCTCTGGTTCGCTTTTCCAGTCGGGATGTAACTTGCCCATGGTAAGGGCAACAATCATGTCGATTTCTGCAGGCTCTGCATTCTTGAGCATATCTGAGTAGAGCTGAATCTTATCGAGGGTTCCTGATGTTGACTCAATCTCATCATATGCTTGTGCGAGCACCCGATAAAACATAGATTTTAACCCACTATTTTAGAGGCTAACCATATTCTTTATAAACGCAGCCAAGAGCACTGCTGCATTCACAGACTATGTCAGGTGAGAATATATTGGGTTCAGTACGACCACGCTACATCAAGAACGCCGCTAAGAATCTCTTAGCACTCTATCCAGATACTTTTACAGATGATTTTGAATCCAATAAGAGATTGGTCGAACAACTCACCGATACTAAGTCAAAGAAGGTTCGTAACAGAATTGCAGGATATCTTGTTGGACTAATCAAGATTGGTGTTGCCCGTGCAGCTTACGAAGCAGCAGAACCTGGTGAAGAATTTACTGAAACTGATACTGAAATGTAGTGTACATTTCAATTGCATTTTTTATACGATGAGGGGATATACCGAATGGCATACTTCTGCTCGAAAGGAGTCTTAAGGGTGAAGACCAACCTGCATATCATGGAACCCAAGCAGAACTTACTCTTCAAAGGTGATTGTCTTGAAACAATCCAAAAGAGGCTTGAAGGTTTCAAAGGCAAGTTTCGTTTGATCTACATCGACCCGCCATTTCTTTCTGGAACACAATACACTCTGAAGAAAAAAGTAGAAGGTGATGCTGGCGCAGCAGGTACACTCTCAGAAATCCCTACGTACAATGACAAGTGGGATGATCTAGAGCATTATTTATCATTCATGAAACCACGACTTAAAGCTATGAAAGACCTGCTTTCAAATGATGGAAGTTTCTGGGTGCATCTGGATTGGCATGTTTCGCACTATGTCAAAGTAATTCTAGATGAAATTTTCGGATACAGGAACTTTGTAAATGAGATTGTTTGGAAGAGAACAAATAGTCCCAAAGCACAGAGCAAAGGTTTTGGAGCTCAGCATGATGTGATTCTACTTTATGCATTGGATTCTAAGGGTTTTCAGACCAAACCAATCTATAGAGAACATGATACCAAGTCGCTAAAGCCTTACAGTTACAAAGATGAGAAAGGTAATTTCAGGCTCATTGAGATAGAAGCTCAAGGTATTCAAAGAACTCAGGGTAGAAAACAGTTCGAATGGAGAGGAAGAACTGCTCCGTATCTCTACAAGAAAGAGAAACTCGATAAATGGTGGGATACTGGAATGATCTATAGAAGTCGCAATGGACGATATACAAAGAAACAGTATCTCAAAGATTCTCCAGGTATTCTTGTATCAGACCTATGGTACGATATCGCTCCTTTGCAGGGAGGAGCCCAGGAGAATACAGGATTCCTAACTCAAAAACCAGAAGCACTTCTTGAACGAGTAATCAAGTCAGCAACTGAGAAGGGGGACCTAATTGGCGATTTCTTTGCGGGTTCTGGAACTACAGCAGTAGTAGCAGAAAAGAATGGTAGAAGATGGGTGATTTGTGATGAATCACAGTCGGCCATTGATGTAATTTCAAATAGATTGGATTCTATTAGCAAAGAGCACGACTATTCGTTTGTCGACGTTGCAAATCGGTCCTAAGAATGGAAAAGTGTATATGTTTATTTTAACATATTAGTAGTGTAGTGTATCTAAGGAGACCTTCAGATGTGGCTTGGACTTATCATTTTCGGGGGAGCAATCATACTCTATTTATTTTCACGGTGGGGAAGTATCCCTATTCATTCTCCCAGTGATAGAACTGCAGAACTATCTAACGCAGAGAAACTGTATGCCTCAAAGATCTATGATACATCGTTCTTTGATGGTGCATCTGAGGATTATACCGAAGCCATGTCAAGACTTCGACAATATGGTGGAGCGTAATTACACTTAGCTAGTCAACCCAGATTCGTTCGTGACCATCAGTCACTTCGTAGTAGATTTCACCCATGCATGTCTTATCCCATCTTCGTAAAGCGAGATAAATCAATATTCCTACAATTGCTGGAAGCACTATCGATAGAAATTGATAATATCCAAAGAGAGTGAAAAATAGAATCGGATTCAAAAATAACAAGTAATATTCAAGTCCAAAAATAATGGAAATTATAAGAATAGTGATGCTTGTTCTCCGACCACTTCGTTTATTTTCTTCCCACTGTTTGACAGACCAAATAGTCGATTTAGAAAGCTCTTCGTCTATTTTCAGAGATGATATGACCTCATCTTTAGCTACCTGAGGATGAATCGTGTAAAGTTCTAATGTGCGTTCAAAAGAAGTTTCATGTTTCCAAAAGGTACTACGAAGTGCAAGAATCAAGACCACAGGCAATACAAGCACCGGCCAAAGTACAATCATAAAAATGAAAATGATGAATGGAGATGATGAAAATGATAGTAGGTACAAGAGAAAGAAGGGCATTATAGTTGATGCAATAGAAAACGTGAAAACACCAGCAACGAAATCTAGGATATTCTTTTTCTTTGGCATACGGAGAAGATGAAATGCAAGCAATGCTTCTCCACTCTCAGGCATTGCAACCATCAGCTCCATCATTTTAGTAGATACAATAACTGCTTCAAAACTTGAATTGTAAGTCGATGTGATATACGGTTCATCATCGAGGCGTGGCCAAACAACTACTCTCCCCCCAGTACCAGTTCGCTCTAGAGCAGAATTAACGAGTTGCAAAAATGGTTGATCCGGAATGGATAGTTCAAATCTATTCTTGAGGATAGTTAGATACACACCATAAATGACCAGCCCAAAAGCAGATGTTATTGGCAATAGAAAGTAGATATCCATTGTCATTCCTGGAATACTGAAATAGATGTAAGAGAAAGGTATGGCAAGGATGAAAACCACCATATATCGAAACATTGGGGATGTAGAGGGTACTCGCGTACTGAACCATCTTGCATATCGCTCTGACCACTTCCTTGGTTTTACCACTCGCTTATCCTGCTGAATGCTCAATCGCTTCTCCACTCCACGCTGAACCTAGTTCAACAAGTGTAGTGTAACGATATAATATGTTTGATGAACGAATGGGTGTACACTTCCAATTATTTGTATGGCTAATTAAATCATCATTAGATGCTATGGATTCTTGAGTTTCCTAATCGCACCTCCAGGTGCTACACCCTTTGGACAAGCTTTCACACAATTCATTATGAGGTCACATAGTGGCGCACCATTTAGTGCATTTGCAGCTTCAAGATATCTTTCAGGATTCTTAACTCTACTATCCTCTGCAAAACGCCACGCCTTTGCAAGTGCTGCAGGTCCTACATACTCTACCTGTTCTGCATTAACGGGACAAGATCCGTAACAGGTTGCACAGAGAATACAGTTCACATACCTATCAATCCGTTTCCTATCTGAAGGACTCTGGAGTCGTATCTCTTCACCATCCTCTGAATCAACCCATAGCTTCATTGTTTCTAGGGCACGATAGAACCGCGTCATATCCACAACAAGGTCCTTCTTAATTGGCATATTGGGGAGAGGTTCAATGAGTATCTCTTCTTCACGATTCCACCCAGAAGGAGTTTCAGAGAGCACAGGGAAATCCTTGAGCCGCATATCCATTCCTTGTACTTCACTCACCTGAGTTCTACAAGCAAGACGAGGCTCTTTGTTAATTAGCATTGAACAACTTCCACAAACTGCACCCCTACATGAATATCTGAAGGAGAGAGATGGGTCCATTCTATCTTGTATCTGAAAAAGCGCATCAAGAATTGTCATTCCCTTTTGCTGTTCAATCTTGTAAAGGTCATAATGGGTTACCTTTCCACCCTCTCGACTTCGAGCAATTCTAAGTTTCATTAGTAGGTCCTCTCCTTTACTTCGAACATGCCAAGATTGACATCGATTAATTCTGTCTTCACATAGTCATCAATCTTAGTGAATAACGAGTGTTTCAGGAAGCTCTCATCATCCCTAGAAGGATAATCAAGTCGCCAATGTGCGCCTCGACTCTCCCTTCGCATTAATGCTCCCATGGTGATTACTTCAGCAAGATCAAGCATGTTCTCCAATTCAAGAATTCTAATCAATGAGAAATTGAATCGTTTGTCGCTATGACCTGCATAGACGTTCTTGAAGCGTTCTTTGAGTTCGTGAATCATGCTAAGTGCAGCTTTGAGATCAGCCTCCTTTCTGTAGACTCCAACAAGACTGTCCATAGTTATACCCATTACTTCACGGATTTCGGAAGGAGATTCACCTGTTTCTTTCAACATTAGCTCCTGCAGTTTTTCCCGTATGCGGAATGCTTCATTCTCAATACATTCAGGATTGAGCTCTGGGACATCAGGAAGGTATTCTCCAATTTTTTGACCCACTACTTTTCCAAAGACAAGAGTTTCGAGGAGTGAGTTTCCGCCGAGGCGATTTGCCCCATGCACACTCATGCACGCAGCTTCACCAACAGTGAATAATCCAGCTAATGGTGTGACTCCATGCTTATCACAATGCACTCCTCCCATAGAATAATGCTGACCTGGTTTGATAGGTATTGGATCATCGATTGGATCGATTCCAGCAAAATGGATGGAAATCTCTCGGATACCAGGTAGCCGTTCCAGTATCTTCTCCCTACCAAGATGCCGAAGATCGAGATGCACATACTCGTTCTCAATTCCGCGGCCTTCATTAATCTCAGTCTGTATAGCACGAGCCACAATATCTCTGGGCGCGAGCTCCATTTTCTCGGGAGCGTACTTGTCCATAAACCGCTCACCCTCTGAATTGACAAGATAACCGCCCTCACCTCGAGCACCCTCACTCATGAGAATGCTTGAACCATGGAGTGTTGTGGGATGAAATTGAATGAATTCCATATCTTTTAGAGGAGCGCCAGCACGAAGGGCTAATGCGCATCCATCACCTGTATTGATGAGTGCATTTGTTGAGTGGTTATAGACACGACCAAAACCACCAGTGGCAATGACAATCGATTTTCCAACAAAACTATGAATTTCTCCAGTTGCAATTTCTAGAGCTGTCAATCCACAAATACAGTCTCCTTCTCGTACCAAGGAAGTGACGAACCACTCATCATAGAATGTGACTCCACTCTTGAGTGCCTGTTCAAAGGTTGTATGAAGGAGATTGTGTCCTGTTCTGTCAGCAGCATAGCAGGTCCTTGGAAATGCTGCGCCACCAAACGGTCTCTGAGCAATCTTACCATCATCAGTACGAGAAAATGCAGTTCCCCAACGTTCGTTTTCAATGACTGCCCTTGGTGCTTCTTTTGCCAACATCTCAGTAACGTCTTGGTCTGCAAGGTAGTCAGAACCTTTGACTGTATCAAAAGCATGACTCTCCCATGAGTCACCTTCGCCAAGAGATGCATTGATGCCGCCCTGTGCTGCTACAGAGTGAGACCTCAGCGGATGGACTTTTGTTATTACAGCAACATCAAAGTCCTTTGCCAGCTGAATAGCAACTCTAAGTCCTGCTAGACCAGCCCCAATAATGAGCAGATCATGTTTGTGTTGGGTTATTTTGAACACCTCAGATTATTTTAGATAAATTTCGTATTAAATTCTGTTTTCTAAACCATCTTTGATGGATCGAGAAGTTCATCAAGATTCTCAATTTCTAGTCCGTCTTCACGAACAATTTCCCTGATGGTCTTTCCTTCTTTGTGAGCTTTCTTTGCAATCTCAGTTGCACGGTCATATCCGATCACAGGAGCAAGCCGAGTTACTAGCATGAGGCTCTGGTCAAGTTGTTGCATAATCCGTTCTTTGTTGGCCCTAAGACCCTTGAGGCAGTTTTCTGTGAATGAATTGATCCCAGCCCCTAGCAACTTCATTGATTCCAAGAGATTAACAATCATTACTGGTTTGCTCATATTGAGGTCAAGGATGCTTCCAAATCCTTCAGCCGCAGCGATTGTTGCATCATTTCCAATAACCTGTAAACAAACTTGAATCAAAGCTTCAGACTGTGTAGGATTTATTTTTCCGGCCATGATTGAAGAGCCAGGTTCATTCTCTGGAAGTAATAATTCTCCAAGTCCAGCACGTGGACCACTCCCCATCCATCGAATGTCATTAGCCATTTTCATGCAAGTCAATGCTAAGCTTCTAAGTGCAGCACTTGCACGCACGATTGCAATGTGGGAAGAGATACCCTCAGCCAGAACAGGATTGACTGTAAATTTGAAACCAACTATTTTGCCAAGTTCCTTTACTGCCCGTTCAGCAAACCCCTTCGGTGTGTTGAGTCCTGTTCCTAGAGCGGTACCGCCAAGTGGAACAACCGTCAGGGTTTCCCATAATAAACCAAGATCTTTAGTAATTGAGGTCTCTATTTGCTGTTTGTACACTTCGAATTCTGTTGAGAGAGGGATTGGAACAGCATCCATGAGATGTGTGCGACCCACCTTAACTATCCCCTCAAACTCTGTGATTTTAAATTCAAGAACTTCTCTCAGCTTAGTCAGAGAAACCATAAGATCATCACGAAATGATTTTGCAGCAGCTACATGCATTGCAGTTGGGATTACATCATTCGAAGATTGAGAAGCATTAGCGTGGTCATTTGGATGAACTGGCGACTTTGTTCCCTTGGGTTGTCCAAGTATCTCATTTGCTCTGTTGCTCAACACTTCATTCATGTTGGTATTTGTCTGAGTTCCAGAACCTGTTTGAAAGACATCGATAGGAAACTGGTCAAGGAACTTTTCTTCATTGATGATTTCATCCACTGCTTGGTTGATTGCGTCACCAATGTTTTTGTCAATCTTTTTGGAAGCCATGTTAGCAATAAGACATGCCTTCTTGACCTGAGCAAGAGCAAGGATGAATTCCTCAGGAAATGTCTTCCCGCTTATCTTGAAGTTCATTAACGCCCTTTGAGTATTGATTCCCCAATAGACATCAGCAGGGACATCTAGTTCTCCAATTGAGTCCTTCTCTCTTCTAGTTGTTCCCATCCTCTTCATCCTCTCGATACGAAACTAATATTGAAATCCCTAGAGAATTAGGTCATCGATTATCTTCTGAACATCCTTCAAGTCAGTCTTATGGTCCTTCAGTGCACCCTTTTCTGGAAGAGCAATTCCTGAAGCAAGGTCAGGACGTTCGACATTATAGAAGACACCTACTGGATACTTGTCACCATTCTCCATAGCCTTCTCTAGAGCTTGAAGCTTGTTAGTGACATCATGTCCATTATCTTCCAATGAGTAGGTATGCTCATTGTAGAATTTCCATGTTAATTGACGATTCCAAGTCACACATGGTTGAAGAATATCGATTACAGCGAAACCCTTGTGGTTGATTGCCTGCACCATGAGTTTGACGAGACCCTTCTGATCACCAGAGAAACTACGTGCAACAAAAGTTGCTCCGGTAGTGATTGCTTGCGCAGTTGGACTTACAGGATCCATAGGAGCGCCAGGTGGTGGTGGAGAAGTCTTTGAAATATAACCACGAGGTGCTGCTGGCGAGAATTGCCCCTTTGTCAGTCCATTAACACCATTGTTATGAATGAACACCGCCATGTTGACATTCCTACGTGCTGCATGAACAAAGTGTCCGAGTCCTTCTGCTAGACAGTCACCATCTCCAGTGTGTACGAATACTTCTAGATCAGTATTTGCGAGATGAATTCCCGTCGCAACTGGGATTGGTCGTCCATGCAAAGTATGGATACTATTCACGCCACCGATATAATGTGGAATCTTACTTGAACATCCAATACCTGAAGTGAGCACAAGGTTGTGAATAGGCTTATTCAGCTCGATTACAGCTTTCTTCAAAGATGCCAAAATTCCAAAGTTACCGCAACCAGTGCACCATGTGATTTTCTGTGGTTCATCCAGCATTTCTGGTGTGATCATACGATACCGCCCTCCTCTAGTTCACTAATGATCCATCCGGGAGTCATTGGTCTCCCGTCATATTTGTTGATATGTTGAGTCACTCCAAGTCCTGTCTGCATACGAACCAGTGAAGCAAACTGTGAAGTCACATTCTGTTCTACAGAGATGACTTGTTTGGATTGTGAGAATACCTCACGAAGCTTTGCAGTTCGCAATGGAAATACATCACAGAAATGCAACTGATTGATTGACACACCTTTAGAAGCTAGAACTTCAACAGCTTCATTTGCAGCTCCCCATGTTGAACCCCAAGTGAGAAGTGTTATTTCAGCATTCTTGTCACCGTAGACTTGTGGAGGATTCAACTCAGTCATGATTGCAGGAATCTTGTTCATAAATTTTTGAACCATGAAGGTTCTCATCTCTGCGTCCTCAGTGATATGTCCGTCCTCACGGTGGACATTACCTGAAGAAACGATGGTCTTGCCCTTGTCACCTGGAAATGCTCGCGGTGAGATTCCATCCTTTGTAAGAAGATATCTCTTGTAATCGGAATCAGGACCCGACTTTGCAAGTTTACCTTGGTCTCTCTTTACACCAGATACATCAATTCTAGGAATGTTCATCACGGAGTCTGCGAAGTATTGATCTCCAAGGATCATAACTGGAATCTGAAATTTGTCAGCCAAATTGAATGCGCGAGTAGCAACATCGAATGCCTCTACAGGATCCTTAGGGGCCAGCATGATTCTTGGGAATTCTCCCTGACTTGAGAAACCCATGAAGAGAAGATCCGATTGCTCAGTTCTTGTTGGCAAGCCAGTACTAGGACCAGGTCTCTGAGCATTGTAAATAACGATTGGAGCTTCAACCATGGCTGCAAACCCAAGGGCTTCAACCATTAGCGCAAAGCCTCCTCCAGACGTAGTGACCATAGAGCGAGCTCCTGCATATGATGCTCCAATTGCCATAGTAATTGATGCAATCTCATCCTCAGTCTGTAGAGCACCAATCTTCAACTGATGTGAATAGGCTACTATATCCTGAAAGAGAGATGTAGAGGGACTCATCGGGTAGGATGAAATCCACTTCAGATTAGCCGCAATTGCCCCTAGTGCCAGTGCTTTGTTTCCCGTAAGTAATAGCTTGGCCTTACATGGACCCTGCTCTAGAGTTTCAAGATTGTAACTACAGGTTCCAGTGAAATTGCTGTTTGTCAAATCATAGAGTACCTTAGCGACGTTAATATTTCCTGCAACTATCTTCTCACCTTTCCTTCCGAAGATACCAGTCAATGCCTGCTCAGCAAGTGAAAAAGGAAAACTGATCACAGCGAGTACGGCACCGAGTGCTGCAGCATTCATCATTCGAATGTTACCACCCACATCTCGTGCGGTCTTCTCAAGTGGCGCTGAAAAATGGCATGACTCCAAGTCATCAAATTCGATCCCTTCATCAAAGATAATAACTCCACCCTGTGTAAGCCTATCACGTTGTCCTATTACTGCATCCTTTGAAAGAGCAATAATCACGTCAACATGATCAACAGAGGCATGAATCGGTTTGTCACTGACTCGAATCTGAATGAAGTTGTATCCACCACGAATTCGAGACTCAAAGTCCTTGATGGTAAAGGTGTAGAATCCAGCCTGTACAAATACTTGGTTGAGTAAGTCACCAATCGTGTCAATGCCTTGGCCAGCTGCACCGCCAATATTGAAGGTAATATCCATCGTTACTAGTCACTCCCAGAATAACTATTGTTCATTTCGCCCTCTTATGTTCTTCGCTCTGGCGAAACCTATTCTATGTTAGTCGGTTTCTGACCAATCACCTTTAGGTGGGGATTCGTTCTCAGTATCTTCTGCGTTCTCTGCACCTTTGGGTGGAAACATTCGATACCACCACTGAGGTTTCTTTGGACGCCACCATGATTTATCTGTTAGATCTCCACGCCACGGAGAAGTCATCTCGGGACCAGGGTATTTACGAAGGAAATACAGCCCAGCGACAAATTGGATAGGGATTGGTCCTATGAATAGAAGATTGCTAGAGGGAACAAGAATTCCTGTTGTACTAAGTGAAACCAAGGTTGGTAAGACTATACTTAGCATTCCCACCCAAATAGCACTGTACCTCGTACACTTTCCCTGATAGTACCGAATAATTTGTCTGATATATAGAATATTGAAAATGGTGAGGGGGAGTGTTAGCCAAATATTGAGCAACATGAATAACGGGATTAGCCCATATGAAAGAGGAAATTCAGGTGCATAACACCATACTAAGGAGTAAATCAGGAAATTAGGATATCCAAATCCATGACTACCTCCGATGACCATGAATGCATTCATTGGGATTATCCCAATTGGTACAATCAGTGAGATTAGGATCATAAAGAATGCAATGACACCAGGAGGTGTACCAACAAGTTCAAGGTCAGGTTCTTCCTCATCTGCCATCCATAATCCTCCATTCAATATTTCAATTCGAATCTGAAAAGCCCTCACTTTACTTTCATGAATTCTGGTTAAAAAAGAAATCGAAAGTCTTACTATCGTACACATTCATTTTTACTACTCATATTCTAACCAGTCGGCATCATGCTCCTTCAAGAGTTTTGTGAGATTAATAACTTCCGCAGATGAATCATCAATAGAATGACGTAATCGAGCCCACCAAGACCAATCTAGGTAATATCCTTCCCAGGGAGAGATTACTTCAGGTTCTCTGAACTTATAGAGAAGAATGATACCAGCAAAGAACTGGATTGGAATGGGTGTAATAATGAAAGCGAAGTTAAAGTAACACCACAAAGCAAGAGTGATGGTACTTGGAACTATCATACTTAGTAATCCAAACATCAATGCAATATCTCGTGAGGTCTTGCCATAGAAGAATCGATTTATCTGCCGTATAAAGAGAAAATTGAATGTACAAAGTGGGACTGTTATCCAAATTGTTGTCAATAATTGCTCGGGACGGAAAATGAACCAGAAGCTATCAAGTCCATTAGCAATCCATAATGAGCTGTACAGAATAGGGGGTATTAGTTGCAAGTTGTATCCATAGTTAACTCCTCCAACTGGAAAAAAAAGTGTAACTAGTAACAAGATTAATCCTATGACTCTTGGACTTGTGCCAAATAGTTCAAGATCCTCATCTGGATCTTCCTCGCTTCTCTTCATGACTCCTCCTAGCTTTATGGCTAATCTAAATCCGACATCCTCTTTATCGTCTTCAGAATCTGGAATTTTCTGGTCAATCAAAGATGTTAATCCCTCACTTTAATTACATGAAGTTTGGTTAAAAAAGAAATTGAAAGTGAAAAACTCGTACCAGTTTATCCCAGAAGAGACAGTTGGTAAGTTTTAAAAGCGAAGAGCTAGCACAGTTTTATTAACAGTACATGCCGAAGTGCTTGTACAGTTTTATCAAATGAATAGCATCCTACTTTGTATTAGATAACAAGGTGGCTTGCGAAAAATAAACCATTAGGGGATTAAAAATGGCACAGTTATCAGGTCAACCCATCTTCATTCTGAAGGAGGGTACTTCAAGAACTCGCGGAAAGTCCGCTCAACAGAACAATATTATGGCAGGTATCGTCATCTCTGACGCCGTTAAATCAACTCTAGGACCTCGAGGCATGGATAAAATGCTCGTTGACAGTCTCGGAGATGTGACAATCACAAACGACGGCGCTTCAATTTTGAAAGAGATTGATGTTCAGCACCCAGCTGCAAAGATGCTTGTTGAAGTTGCAAAGAGTCAGGACCAAGAAACAGGTGACGGCACAACAACCTCAGTTGTTATTGCTGGTGAGCTTCTCAAGAGAGCACAGGAATTGCTCGAGATGAAAATCCACCCCACGATCCTCGTTGGCGGCTATCAGAAGGCTGCTGAGGAGGCAACCAAGATACTCAATTCAATTTCAGTATCTATGGAGGGAATAGACAAGAAAGTTCTCACTAGTATTGCTGAAACCTCAATGAACAGCAAATCAGTCGTTGGTGCAAAGGAACACTTTGCAAAGATTGCAGTCAAATCAGTACTTCAGATTGCTCAGAAGACTGATGGTTCAACCAGAGCTGACATTGATATGATTGAGATTATCAAGAAGCAGGGTAAGAGCCTCACTGAAACCGAGCTAGTTACTGGAATGGTCATTGACAAAGAGATTGTTCATGCATCCATGCCAAGGAAGGTTGAAGGTGCAAAGATTGCTCTCGTCAATACAGCCATCGAAATCGAGAAGACTGAGTTCGATGCAGAAATCAAGATTGACAGTCCTGAGCAGATTCAGGCATTCCTCAACGAGGAAGAACGCATGCTAAGGAGCATGACTGACAAAATCATTGCTTCTGGTGCAAATGTTCTCATCTGTCAGAAAGGAATTGATGATGTTGCACAACACTATTTGGCCAAGGAAGGCATTATGGCAATCCGCAGAGCCAAAAAGAGCACACTTGAGAAATTGGGTAAGGCTACAGGTGCAAAGTCAGCCACAAGCTTAGATGAGCTAGATGCTAGCTATCTTGGTACAGCAGGTATTGTCGAAGAAGTCAGAATTGGCGATGACAAACTTGTCTATGTCAGAGATTGCAAGGATCCAAAAGCAGTATCTATCGTTATTCGTGGTGGTACCGAGCACGTTGTTGATGAAGCAGACAGAGCATTACATGATGCGCTTTGTGTTGTCAGGAACGTTGTTGAGGATACCACATACGTTGCTGGTGGTGGTTCCGTAGAAGCTGAGATGGCTAAGCGCCTAGAAGCATTCGCCAATAAGGTGGGTGGTCGCGAGCAGCTCGCAATCGAAGCATTCGCTGAAGCACTTCGCATAGTTCCTAAGACACTTGCTGAGAACGGTGGTCATGACCCCATTGACATCATTGCAGACCTGAACAAGGATCACTCAAGTGCGGCTGGTCTCTGGTCAGGCGTTGATGTAGCCAAGGGTAAGACTAGTGACATGATGAAGGCTGGAGTAATTGAACCAGCTCGTGTTAAGAGTCAGGCAATCCGTTCCGCAGCAGAGGCAGCACAGATGATTCTCAGAATTGATGACGTCATCGCTGCAAGAGCTACTGCAGGTCCACCACCAGGTGCCGGAGGAGGCATGGGTGGAATGGGCGGCATGGGCGGAATGCCCGGCATGATGTAATAACGAACATAGATGAAATGGAGCCGCAAGGCTCCACTCATTCTCTTTTTCATAGAGGTATTCAAAATGACCAGAATATTGATTGTAGGCGCAAATTCCTTTGATTCTGGTAAGACTCGTCTTGCTGTGGGACTAGGAAAGAGCCTGATAGGTTCTGGGCAATCTGTTGAATATTTCAAGCCAGTTAGTGGTCATAACTATTGGTACAGTCATGAACATACTAGACGATGTCTTGAGATTGGGAAACTTGTATCAAAAGATGCATCTCATGTCAAGAAAGAACTGAATCTCAAGAACGACTTGTATTTGATGAATCCAATTCACAGCCTTTTCGTTCCCGCAAGGATTGAGAGACCGCTCCAGAATCTACCCTCCAGTCTCGGGTTAACAGGAGGTAGCTCTATTCTGGTAATGCAAAGATTCAGTCGACCGGTAGATGATGAGTTTGATACAACAATGCTCATTGCGGATTCACTTGTGGAAGAAGAGAAGGTAATCATAGGTCTTGAGGAAACGGGAAAGCTATCTCATAACTCAAGTATATTCTCTGCCCACAATCTTGAAACATTTCAGGAATTTGAACAGCAGCATTTCGAAAACCATGTTTCACAATCATTTGCAGAGATTGAAAAGTCAGCAGAAAATATCATCATAGAATCGTTCAACGATGCAGCTTGGCCATGGGAAAACCTGGTAGAGGTAGACCATGTGCTTGTTGTAACTCCAGGGCATATCTTTGGCTACGACCCAGAACGCTTTCGAAAAGCAACATTCCTCTATCACAAAGGAAGATTACCAATACGAGAAGTGACATTCAGCCGGATGACGGACCTTCTAAAACCAATAAATCGAGTTGAGATTAAACCAGGTACTGTACTAGATTGTGATAAATTGACAAAGATTGAAATCGAGTGCCACACGGGAAAGAATGATTAAGCACTAATCATGGTTTTTTACTATTCAAAAGGGACCAAAACTGCGGAGAAATTGCATTGACAGAAGACTTAGACTGGGAACTAATAGTCATTGGCGGCGGACCAGCTGGGATGACAGCCGCAATTTATGGAGCAAGATATGGACTCAAGACTCTTCTAATTGAAGGTAAAGTCTTGGGAGGGGCACAAGCCACAAGTCCTGGCATAGAGAACTATCCAGGTTATATATTCATTGTCGGAATTGACCTTGCTACCAAAATGAAAGAGCAAGTGAAAAAGTGTGGTGCAATTATCAAGGAAATCACTGACGTACGTGGTATCGAACGTGAAGGTGAAAACGGTAGCTTTCTACTTGATACTCGTCGCGGAGTCTATCGAGCTAAAGCGATCATCATTGCAACTGGTGGAGGACATCGACATCTGAACGTACCAGGGGAAGAGATGCTCACTGGTCGTGGAGTCTCGTTTTGTGCCACATGCGACGGCCCATTATTCAGAGACAAAACTGTAGCTGTTGTTGGTGGTGGAAACACAGCAGTAACTGAAGCACTCTATTTAGCAGAAGTTACAAAGAAGGTGTATCTAATTCACCGTAGGGATGAACTAAGAGCCGAGAAAATCTTGCAGGACTATGTCTTCAAATCAGATGTGGAGATCCTTTGGGATACAGTTGTGACGGAAATCAGAGGAGATAACCTCGTAAATGCACTTGTTCTTGAAAATGTAAAGACTGGTGATCAGACAACTCTTGAAATAGAGGGTGCCTTCATTGCATTGGGCTCAAAGCCGGAGAGCTCTCTAGCAAAGGCTATTGGTGTGGAAACAAATGAACGGGGCGAAGTCCTAGTTGATGCGAAACAGGCAACAAATATTCTTGGGGTCTATGCCGCAGGTGATGTTGTCGAATCCATGAAACAGATTGCAGTTGCAGTAGGTCATGGTGCTATCGCTGCGGATTCAGCCTATGCATATGTCAGAAAAATTCAGAGAGGAGAAGAAGGAAAGAGAGGATTCGCTTAGACGAGGTGTGGCAAGTCTCAGCTGCTCACCGTTTCGTCATCGAATAAATTTATTCTCCGACAGTAATTATAGCTTCATCGACCGCCGAATTTACTGATGCCAGTGTTGCTTATCAGTTTGTGGAATTATTCAAACAATTCGAGAAATTGGCCTAAATATCACACATTTTTTCTAGAACCATTAAGCCAAGTATTGACAACACAATGAATTCCAACAAGCTGGAAAAGAAGAAAATAATTGCAATGATATTCCATGGACCAATATCTAAGCATCCTGCAGCAAGTAGCGAGAATAGGAAGCTGCAAGGAAATGCCACAATAATTGCCCAGGTCTTTTGTTTGAGTATGAAATATCCTAATGGCACTCGAGAATAACAGTATGAACAAAGACAAACGGTAAGAATGGGAATAAGGTAATTATTACAACACCTTCGATAAACAGTGCTAATAACGAGAGGATGGCTCTTAGAAAGTGTATTCTAGCAATAAAGGGAATAATCCGGTCCTCTACCCATCGTCTACGTTGCTCATTATCTAAGTTGAAAATGATATTACCCTCGTTTGAAATAATAGTGAAATATACAAATAAATTCGTTGATGAAAACCGTATTGGGAAAAGTTAGTTAGTACGACTCCTGAGGATGGGAAACGTTAATAACAACCACCCAGTCCGATGCTCAACGCGCTGAGGGAATCCTCTCAGCTGCATCAAATTTGACCGGGATGTTGTCATGAAAAGGGTCAAGGTAATTACCATTGCATTCGCATTTATGCTCGTGTTAGTCGCAGCATCAGCACAACCAGTTGCTGCAGCAAGTAGATCTGATTCCCTATCTTCCTATATTAGTGGGAGATACGATGTTGAGAGAGGAGGTTATAGTCCTCCTATCGATGACGTTGTTCGCGTTGATGCAACATATGGAGCCATTCTCGCTCTGGATGAACTTGGATCTCTTGACAGCAGACCTCCACCAATCAACCTCACAAAGGCTCTAGATGTGCTGATTGGGCGTCAATGGTCTTCAAGTGACGTAGATGTTGAACTGGACCATGAGAGATATGGAGGATTCAGTGAATATCTACTCGGTCCTGTCACAATGGGAATGACCTTCAAAGGTACAATTCTACTTCAGATGCTGAAGAATCAAGCTGATTATCCTGGAATCACAAACAATGATATTGACAAGAGTTCTCTGTTAGATTTCATTAATCGAACACAGACCGAATCTGGGGGCTTTAGTAATATTCCAGGAAATAACCCAGATATTGTATCAACATATGAAGCACTATACATCATAGATTTTCTCAGTACTTACGATTCATCCCTTAGTGCTTGGAATATTCTTGCTAATGAGTCATTGACACGGGAATGGATCAATGATTGCCGTATTGATGATGGCTTCAAATTAAGTCCAACCTCAGATACAATTGGAGTTACTCCAACTGCAGCAGGAATAATGGCACTTGATTTGTTACCTAGTGTAGTAACAGTTCCAGGTCTTCAAGATTCAGCAAACTGGATACTTGCAAGACAAATAATAGACGCATATGAGGATGATTTCTCAGGCGGTTTTGAAGAAGGATTCGAAACTGGAGATCCAAATTTCAAGAGCACTTACTATGCCCTAAAACTACTGGA
This sequence comes from Candidatus Thorarchaeota archaeon, assembly GCA_018238205.1. Lineage (GTDB taxonomy): Archaea > Asgardarchaeota > Thorarchaeia > Thorarchaeales > Thorarchaeaceae > SMTZ1-45. Next base: position 1,364 of record JABCTV010000029.1, on the reverse strand, counting down.
TTATGCTAGTAGTCTTAGTTCAGTCAATGAGTCATTGTTGATTGACTTCATTTTGAACTGCCAAGTTGAAGATGGTTCATGGGGATATATTCCCGGAGCAAGTCTTGGTAATTTGGTATACGCAGGACAAGCCTGTGAATTATTGAACCTATTCGGAAACGCAGCTAACATACTCGCAGCTTCTCCGGATCCATGGCTTACAAGTGGAATAGTTCTCGACTGGAGATACATAGCCATTGGAGGCCTTCTTATCGTGGGTCTTGTGTTGGCGATTGTTAGTATTCGTAGAGATTAATAGAGACAAAGCTTTATCACGCCTCTACTGCAAACAAGCCCACAAGCCATTACTGGCCAGCTACTACAAGGTGTATTATATGGTATCCGAAATTGATGAAGAGTCAATCCCAAGATACAAACGTGGGTATGAGTGGTTCTCTCACCTTGCGAATACCAGCCTTCTAAAGAAGGAGTGGAAACGTCTGGGACTATTCTCATTTTACGATGCACCATATGCAGAGAGTGACCTTCTCTACCTCTCACCAAAACAAGTAATGCTAACTATGGCTAAGATTGCTAAGAAGAAAGAGTCTGGTCTCGTTATTGTCGTTGATGCAATGGAAAAAGGAGAGATGGGACTTAGCACCAAACCTGGCTTTGACCAGTTCATGGAACTTTTTGAGGGATTATTTCCAGATGCAACCAAATATTATGTTGGAACTAAGGATACAGAACGAAAATGGCTTCATGAATATCAAACCTTGAAAATCCCGCTAAGCTGGCTTGAAAAGCGGCCCAATGTATTTTCAGAGGTATTATCAGATGCATCACCAGTTGGAGAAATTATTGCACCTGCAGATGCGGCATTTGAAGACTTTGCAGGAATGATAGAGGTTCTTGTTGAAAAATTAGGACCACCATCACTTTCGGAAGAAGTTATGGGTAAGATTCGAAGTACTGAAGCGAGCGAATATGCAGGAGAAGCTGTTGGATTAATGACTGTGTTTATCAGCCCGACAACAGCAGTGACTCGAGGGGTAAAGTATCTAGGGAAGTTCATGAGTTTAGTTAAAGACCGCAGAAAACAAGAGATGAAAGATGTCTATCATGAATGGAGTGAAAGAGTAGAAAAGGGTTATACTGAAGATAATCTCAAGAAATTCTTCGATGATTCTCCAGATTTCAATTCAGGTCTAGCTGATGCTGTAAGCTCATTCAAACCAATTCTCCTCATAATTGAAACACGGAGCACCCTCTATGATCTGTTTCTCCCATTAGTTCTACAGCATTTAGTAGAGGAGATTGGATACATTCCACCACACAGACGCCCAAGGAAGATTGATGATAAGAAGAAGAAAGACAAGCAC
>JABCTV010000145.1 GCA_018238205.1 Candidatus Thorarchaeota archaeon | reverse complement strand
CTTTTAACCTGGGGTTTGATATAAGTATTGCCGAATGCCTGTCTTAAGTCACAAATCTGTAGTAATATGTAGAGCCCGAAGTTAGACTCGCACGCTCAATTCTAATAACGTGACCGGGTAATGCACCCAATACCTTGACTGCAGGATCGACTGATGTAATCCTAGGTAATTGTTTCTTTTCAATCTTATAATGATCCAGAATCATTTCTACTTCGTCATCACTTGCAATCAAGTGTGTAGGTACTAGTTCATGTTCAAACAGGTCAAAAGAAGCATATCCACCCTCAACGAGCTCAATTCTTGCACTGGCTGCATACTTCTTTCCAGCGGGAGTAAACCTAGAACCACCAACAAGCATTCCACGCTGAGCTTCATTCTCTTCCATCTTAGCAGTAAGATCTCTGAGAAGAGCAATACCAACAACACGTGATTCTTTTAGAATCCAGACAACATACTTGAGAAGCATACCATCCTTTTCTTTTGTGGGATACATGACATATTTGTCATCATATTCTAACAATTCTGTTGTCTTGTATGCACGAAGATTCAGAAGATCTCTCGTCTTCACAACAGGTCTAGGTAGCTCGTACATGAATACATACCCCGTAACTTTGCTCCGCCCATTTGGAGGGAATATAAATCTTGTCAAGTGTCACGATGTGAACTTCAGTTTGAATGTACTATTCGTCCTCGAAAAGTCTCATAGGCTGACCACAGCAGACTAAAGTCCCAGCTCCAGACTTCTTAACTTCGATAACTTGTTGACAGATGTCACAAACGTAGATTGCTCCTTCTTTTGCCATATTTCGTCACCAACAGAGTGCTATAACGATAACGAGGGGGATTTGTTTTATGGGTTTCTGCTGAAAATGCACCTAAATCTGCTGATATAATACACAGAAACGTCTAATAGTAGCGCGCACGAAGATACAAATACTCGAATTACTCTGATGCATTATTGCAGGTAAGAGGCGATACGCGTGGCCGGACTGACTAAAGGAATGATTGCAGACGTTCATAAAAAGAGAAAAATAAGCCTTCCAGAAGATTTCTTCAAGAATGCTGAACTTGATGGCATGAAGGCCGCCATGGTTATATATTTTGAGAGATCAGGCGAGATTCGACTTATTCCTATGATGAAAGAAGGGGGGGCAAGAGTACGCCTAGAGGTTGAAAAAGTCAACCCTGCATTGATGCAGACCATGACCCAGCTCTTCAAGCATCATGATCTCAAAGTACTCTTCACAACAGGATTCTGTTTTGAGGAGAATCGATGTATCTACGAAGTATACTTCTCAGCTGATAAAATCAGGGATAAAGAACCTGATATCAGACGTACAATAGAAAGTATTCCTGGTCTTTACGAAAGTGAATTCGAGATTCTTGAAATAGGACACGAGTGGTAATTACCATCAGTCAGTGCATTACTTGCTAATCTGTAATGCCACATTCTCCTTGACATTTGTTTCCACAACATCTAGCTTGATTTTCAGAAGGGATTCAAGGTAACCACGTATGAAAGGTGCTGGATAAAATGGAGTCCCAATTACAATAAGCCCGCTCTCGTTATGGGAAATTGACCCCCATCCATTATCCTGAAGGAGTCGTAGAACCAAATCACGGCTTCCCACATCAGTTGGATCAGCCCCGTGAAATAATCGCACCACATCACCTACAGGAGCTTGACTACCGGCAGTATTACCAAGTTCATACTGGTCCGTAGGAGTCAATTTTGAGAAGAAGAGTGATGACATAGCCTCCGATTCAAATGCAGATCTAGATGTGTTTACGTATATTCCCCTCTCGTTCCATCTATAGACTGTGAAATCCAAGAACCAACGAACGGAATCCTCAATGAGCTGTGCACGAGACCTCCCAACACGATCTTTTACCAACTCATCAATGTGATTCACCAAGGACTGAGTCATCGTAACACTGATGATTTTTTTCTTCAACAGATTGGTGATCTCTTCATACCGAATATTCTCTTTTTCTGGCAATTTTGCCTTTGGATTGTTCTTCTGCATTTTTGCTAGCTTTGCTTCAAATCGGTCCTTCTCTTTTATTAGAAGGGATTCTTCAGATCGTAACGACATGTATTGCATCCTCCTTCCATCATCATCTAAGTGATTATAGATAATGTTCATAGATAGTATTCGTATCTAATTAAAGTCACTAGATTACATGCAATGCTACTATTTGAACCCTTTGGGACATTGCAGTGCTCACTTTTTCCAAGCTAGTCATGGAAAACTTATTTGCTCCAAAAGATACAATTCAAGAGAATACTAATGACGTATTGTGAACTCTGGCTAGAATCTGAAGGAGGTATGTCTTCTCTCCGAGTCGCTCTGTTAGCACCGGATGAGTATGAGCTTCCAGAGGGATTTATAATAAGTGAATCTCAAGTGGACCAAGACAAGAAACTGTATTATTCAGAGGTCTTGGACGGAATAATGGCTGCAAAGAAAGCTATTGACAAAGCAGCAGAATTCTATAGCGAACGTGATTTGAAATTTTTATACTATCGAGAGATTAGAAAGCCGACGATTAGTTAGAAGGAAAAAAGAGAGGAAAGAGGGGAGTAAACCCCTCAATTTCTTATGTTACTATGGCCAAGCAATTAGTCCAAGCATAGCTGGATTCAAAATAACAATCACACCTACTGCGATTGCTGCAAGTCCAATGATGACGCTCACAGGAGCTGAAGCGAATATCTTTGCAATCAGTTCTATTAGTTTGAACACCAATCCACTAATGACGTATACAATAACGAATATGATAGCACCAATTATTATTAGTCCCTTACCAGAGATCAGGAAATTGATGACGTCCCCAGCAGCACTCATTATTAATGCGTTATTTGTTAATGGTTGAACGAGTCCATACATTGTGGCTGCGCCAAAAACTGCTAATCCCAAAGCAAACACTAATGCAAGTGGAAACTTTGCGAGTATCCTCATGACTAATGTGAATCCCATCAGGATCAGCACGCCTGCGACTATTGCCGCATCTGGCTGAACTGTCCAGACAACATATCCTACGAATATGTCTATGATTCCCACGACGAAGCCAACATAGGTACCAATGTGAACTAGCAGATCAAATATAGAACCCAATAACGGGATTGGATCTGTGATATTCTCTAATAGCCAGATAGCTAAAAGACCTCCAGATAAAATCATCACCCATGCTAGAATCCAGTCATTCTGGAAAAATAGCATGATATCAGCGAGGGTGTAATCTAAAATTGGGATTTGCATAATATAACCTCAACCTAACTAGAAACGCAATGCTCACAGCTGCAAATAAACTATACTACACCAGATTCAAACTCATTAATCCAGAAGATAATGCAAATGAAATCCAAAATAATAGAGTACAAACCAATGCCATCACTACGGGTTTTGGACCACTAACCATTCTTGTATTTTGATATCCCATGGAGAGAGTAGTAATCCCAAGTGCTCCAAGAAGTGGGGCAATATCAAGAATAGAAATTGGGCCTGTAATTAACGCTGGACCTTCCGCTAAGAAAGACCCGATGTACAGAAATGGAGCAAGCGATGCCAGCATACCTAATACTGCAGCACTTACTAATGTTAGAAGATACACTTTCATCCTCTGAGCAGCAATAATTGAGTCGCGTTCCTTTGCAATTGCAGAACGTTTTACAAGACGTGAAGCAATCCTTGTGATTCTATCTCCAGCACTGTATGTGGACGTTTCGCACATCAACGAAATCATCGTAATCATTTGGGAAACTCGCTGCCCAAGAGAAGCTTTGGAAGCTAAATCCATGGCCTCAACAGAACTCAGGCCTTCCTGATAGATTGCATGATTGACAATATCAACCAAGGATTGTACTTTCGGCTCGATATCTTCACGAACTGAAACAAGTGCGACTTCCAAAGTATCACCAGATGTAAGGCGTTGTCCTAGAAGAATCATAAAATTAAGGAATTCATCATATTCTGTGACAATCTCTTTCTGAGTTGGTGCTAGTATTGAATCATCACGAGGTCTGTCAAAGTATGCAGAAAATTGACGGGAGAAACGAGTCCGAAGAACAGCGTTAAGAAGTATGAATATTGGAACAATCAACAATACAATTGGATTAGTAGCATATCCTCCAAGTGAAACTGAAAGAGTGAACATAATTGGGACATATGTAACCAAGGCTGCAACAACAAGAAGTCGACTCTCCAATTCCAGATTCTTCTGACGTAGCGCTAGATCTGCCTCGAATGATTCACCAGAGAGGGTATCAAGTAGGTCCGTCTTTTTCTCAAGTGATGCAACAATAGCGGTGAAGTATCTACGAATATCATCGGATGGTTGGTCCTTTGCAAAATCCATCAGACAGGTTTCAGGTGGTACACCCTCTGAAATACGACCAAGAATTTGACAAAATGCACTGGATAGGTAAGGATGGTCAGATTGAGCAATCATCTCAATCGCATCAAAGATTGTGCCACTAGTCTGAAAGACTAGTATGAATTGCTCAAAGACTAAATCAGCTTCCTCTGAGAGACCTAGCTTGTAGCTATTCATCATAGAGATAGGATATGAAATTACAATGTAGTAAGCAATAAGGCAGGCCATCGCAGCAAGAGGGACTGAAAGAAGAAGACTGACTCCGAAGAATATGAGCAGCAGCATTGCTAGTATGAGCGTAGATGAAGCCGAGAGGTAAGCTGCAGCTACAACACCTTGAGTGGTTACTGTCATCATAGGTGAAAGAAATCGTACTGCACGGGTAAGGTCTCTATCATCAATCTTTCTGGTAATTTTTGAAAACGGAGGGATTCTAGAACTGAAATTGCAGAGCCGCTCGTAAATCACTTGTCAAGTCCTCAACAATCAGACACTGCTATACATTCTTAAATTGCCCGATAATATGTTCTAGAAAAAATAACATCAATAGAGAAGTATCACATGAAATCAGTAAGTTTGGTCTGGCTCAAGAAATCATTGTACAATTGACTCTTCTTCAGCCAATTATGAAGAGGATTGCGAAGATGTTTTCCAATCTCAGCTGTTGCTTCATTCATACTCTGGAATTTCTTCACACCTGAAGCTAGAGCCCGTTTTGCTATCTCACGAAATCGCCAAACTCCAAGAGGGACCCATTGTTGTGGATCAATCTCCATGAAAACTATTACACCTGATTGTTTTCTAATACTAACCAAATACTCTAGAGCAGGAAGTCGTGTTGCATAGTATGCGCCAACAACATACTTGGCATAATCCTTGCGACCCTTCCCATATTCGTAATCATTGATGATTGAGGGGTTCAATCCACCCAACCAAGACTCCATTGCTTCAAATTGCCAACCACTAGGATAGAAGAGAAGTGCAACAGTATTTCCCAGAGCGTGGTCAATACTGACATAATAGTCATTGATTGCACGATTTCGAGTTACTTGTTTATGTAGTCGTCTTCCAACTATATCATCAACTGCAGTGATGCTCCACTTTGTGGGAACAAGCCGTCTCCTCCTCTTCTGTCCTAGAATTCCTACAGAGAGTAATCGTGTGATATGCTCTTGACGAATTCCGTCATCGAAGAGATCCATCACGCCACCTACAGCCTTGAGGTCAGTATCTGAAGTGACTTTGTCGACAACCTTTGGAACCTTTGGATTATCCTCCAGTCGAAAGGTTTCAAGTGGTGCTGAGGGACCTATTGGTAAAGTTGTATTTGAGAAAACCGTATTGAATGAAGGCCGCTTTAGAAGAGTTGCCTCAGAGGCTATTGCTGATTCAGATAACGCAAGGGTTTGTGTTTCTGCAAGTTCGCGGCCTGGATCAGCTGCTGAATCAACAGGAATCATCTTCTTTGTTCTAACCAGACTGAAACGAAGAGCTAGAATCTCATCTATTGTCCGATTAAGCCAAAGGTCAGGTCGTTCCATTAGTGGAGCTTCATCCACTCGTACTGGTGGCACTAATGGTCCTGCTAGAACTTTAGGATATCCAGAATCTCCGACGAAAACTGAAGGGGGAGAAGCACCAACAAGCTCTCTACCTGTGAATGCGTCATCAATTCTAGCCATTGCTTTTGCTCGCATCAGAAGTGGACATGGACGTATACCACAGAGCGCACGATGTCCCATGCACTTAGAGCAAACTCGCTCATCATAGGACTCCTGCTTTGGAACCTTTGGAGTAGGCTCTAACTTCATCTGAGGCATTCAATATCGACCTTGGCTGCTGTGTTTCACGTAAGTGACGTACAACTATCTTGTAAGGGTTTGGACCTATATATGTCGCTCATAACTACCGAGTTACGAACGTTGCAAAAGTATATGATGACATCTAACTTTGATACCGAATAATGCCAACACGAAGAGAGGAGATAGCCAGTCATCTGGAAGAAGCAGAATATCCACTTACCGCCCAGGATATCTGTGATATCTTGGGACTGAAAAAGAGATCAATAGTCTACGAAGATATTGACCACATTGCTCGTTCAGTCAAGAGACGGGGAAAACAGGTAATAGTTTCACCAGCTAGATGTGGCAAATGCCAATTTGTTTTCAAGAAGATGAAATCTGCAAAAGCTCCTACCAAATGCCCCAAATGCCGCTCTGAATGGATAATCGCTCCAGGATTTTTGATCAGAGAAAAGTAACAGCTGCGCAAATTCTAGACGAACCTGGACATCAATGAAACCAATAATTGAATGAAGATCATTTTTGTATGATCTTATTAGCTCCCAGCAAGACCATATACCGAACCTGAATGTTGACCAATAAGGCCTACAGGTATGAACTGGACCCAAACAACATCCAGAGGTCGCACCTTGCTCAGCATGCGGGAGTATCTCGTTTTGCCTTCAACTGGGGTCTCGAACAACGAATCAAACAGTACAAGAACAATCAGGGTGACGACCGGTTCACTGACGCTATGAAGCAACACAAGCTCCTCAACTCCCTGAAGAAGACTCAATTTTCATGGATGTACGAAACCTCAAAGTGTGCACCTCAAGAGGCCCTGAGAGACCTCAATAAAGCCTTCCAGAACTTCTATCGAGGACTCAAGTCTGGAAAGAAGGTCGGATTTCCTCGCTTCAAGAGGAGGGGAGTAAGGGACAGCTTCAGACTGTATGGAGCTATCAGGTTCCATGAAAGAGCAATCCAGCTCCCACGGATCGGAAAGATCCGGCTCAAGGAGAAGAGGAAGTGCTACTACAATGGTAGGATCCTCTCAGTAACAGTGAGAAGGAGAGCCAACAGATGGTTTGTTTCAGTCACTGTGGAGGAGGACATCCTTGATCCACAACCTGTACGAGGAGCACCAGTGGGAGTGGATCTGGGAGTGAAGACTCTGGCCACA
>JABCTV010000144.1 GCA_018238205.1 Candidatus Thorarchaeota archaeon | reverse complement strand
CCCGCTCATGAATTCAATATCGATGCGTCCTATGTGGACTCGTTGAATCGACTTCTCTGTGATTTGTTCTTCTACAACCAGCTCTGGATTTGGTTCAAGTGAATTAATCATAATTCTAAGAGCATGTTCTTTTTCCTTCACATCTTCTATGAACGAAACACTACCCTTGAATTGAGTGGTAGCATATAGATGGTCACAAGCCCCGTCTGCATACCCGTGGTCCTTAATTGCCTGTCCCCAGACAGAACTATTTGAAGCAAGGATGTCAACTTTCTTGCCTTCTCGAGCGCAGTGGAAAAAGATACAATCCTTTTCTCTATCATATCCATGACTCAATGTTACTAGGTATGGTACATCATCTTGACACATCGCAATTGTGATGTACTTGCTAGACTCAAGAATCGCAATCATTTCCTCTTTATTTTCAATTGCTTTCTCTTTCCTACGAATTCCTTTCATTGTAAATCTTCTAAGATAGAAACAGAGCGTTAAGGGTTTCGAGTTACTCAAGGTAATGCTTTTCTGGACCTTTTATTAGTCCAATATCATGATGGAACTCTCTGATATTCGAGAAGCCTATGAACGAATAAAGGACACCATAGTAAAGACTCCGGTCATGACATCCACTACTGTAGATGGAATTACTGGATGTCAAGTCTATTTCAAGTGTGAAAATTTTCAGAGAGTTGGTGCTTTCAAATTCAGAGGTGCATTCAATACAGTATCCCAGTTGACGAAGGAAGAACGAGCACGAGGAGTAATAGCTCACAGTTCAGGAAATCATGCACAAGCTTTAGCTCTGGCGGCAGAGATGCTGGGAGTACGCGCTACAATTGTAATGCCTCATAACTCTCCGGCAGTCAAAGTTGCCGCTACGAAGGGGTATGGTGCTGAGGTTGTGTTTTGTGAGAACACAACTGAGAGTCGCGCATCGGTTGCAAATGAGTTAATGGAGAAGCATGGTTTCACACTGATTCATCCATACAATGACAACAGAATTATTGCTGGTGCTGGAACTGCGGCTCTAGAACTCATTGAGGAGATAGGCCAACTCGACTACATTTTTTGTCCAGTTGGAGGTGGCGGGCTTTTGAGTGGCACTTCGATTGCAACTAAGGGGCTTTGTCCAGAATCCAAAGTAATCGCGGTAGAACCACAAAACGCGGATGATGCATATCAGTCTTTCAGAGCAAACAAGATTTTTCCAAGTGTGAATCCCAATACAATTGCAGATGGACTTAGAACCCAACTTGGTGAACTCACCTTCGAAGTTATCCAAAAATATGTAGATGATATCATACTTGTTTCGGAACAAGAAATACTCGATGCGATGAGGATATTCTGGGAAAGAATGAAATTAGTCGTTGAACCCTCCGGAGCCGTATCTCTTGCTGGTCTACTCAAAATGAGTGAGGATCTTTCTGATTGTAAAATTGGCGTTATCATTAGCGGTGGTAATATTGATCTTACTGAATTCTTTGAATTGTATTCAAAGCAAATTAGTTAGAGTTTGATGCTCGAGTCTTGGGAAGCCAAACAATAAACTCTGCACCCTCATCTGGCTTTCCACCTACACGATCATGGACACTAATCTTGCCGCCGTATTTATCGCAAATCTGTTTTGACTGGTGTAAGCCAAATCCTCCATATCTTCTAGCAATGTCAAATATTTCTTTTTTCAGCGATTCTGAGATTCCCGATCCATTATCTGCTACTGAAATTTCATAACCCTCTCCGCTTTTTCTTAACTTGACCCATACTTGCTGTTCTTTTCTAGGGTTATGCTCTATGGCATTTTCAATCAAATTGGCAAAGAGCTGTTCCAGAAATTCATCTGCATCTACAATCGCATCTGCGTCTTTCAAAGTGATTGCAATATCAACATCACTGTGTAGTTCCATCTGAGCCATTACTACAGATTCGAGTGTGGGAGCTAGTTTTCTGGGTTTCAATGGTACTGACATCAGAGGTTCTGTAACCTTTGCCTTTGATATCATTCTCTGACATCTCTCCACCGCAGATACAACTTGCCCCAATATTCGCCTATCATCAGGATCATCAAGCCGAGCTTCCATGACCATAGTGCTTCCAAGAATTATCTGTAGTTGGTTGCGAAAATCATGCGACATTAAGTCGAGATAGAGCATTGCTCGTTCTTTCTGGGTGCGGATTCTACTTTCAGCATGACGTCGGTCAGTCACATTCATTGCAACTAATTGTATTGCTGACCTTCCTTCGAATTCCACACGGCGCCCAAACATCTCCAGCCACTGCATATCTCCATCCTTCTGAAAAACTCGTATTGCCATGGGAATTGATTCTGGTTTGCTTCCCTCCATTAGTTCTTGAAGTCTACTCATTACTGTATCAAGGTCCTCAGGATGAATAATTGATTGGACTTCCATGGGACTAAAATCTAGAACCTCTTCTATACTGTAATTGAGAAACCCTGCAAAGGCAGGATTCGTGAATAGAATTGACAATGGGATTGCTTGAACAATCATTATTCCCTGAAATGATTGGTCAACTAGGGTTCGATACTTTAGTTCAGAATTTATGAGAGTTGCTTCAGCGAGTTTTCTTTCCTCAATATTTCTAGCTACGCCCAAAACTCCAATTGGTTTTTCGTGTTCATCACGCATGAATGTTCTAGCAACTTCTACCCAAACGAGTGATCCATCTTTCTTCTTTAGCTGAACTACTAATGGTGGTTGGTCTCCTCTAGGATGAATAATCTCTTTGTTTTTCTCCAACTCAAGAGCTTCTCGAATTGCTTTGATTGCAATCCATACAGACTCTGGCGACATGATCTCGATAAGTGACATTCCATCAAGCTCAACACTTGTATACCCGAGAAGCAAATCGACAGATGTACTCACGTATGTTAGATTGAGCTCAAGATCCGAAGTGAAAATTACATCTGTAACATTTTCAGCTAATAGCTGGTAGCGTTTCTCGGTATCTTCCAAGGCTTCCTCTGTTCGTCTATGCTCAGTCTTTTCATGAATTTGGCATAGGTATCCATGCAATTCATTGTTATTTTCTGTACCAAGGGGTGTGATAAATGTGTCAGTTATTATGGTTCCAGAACGATTTGTATCATAGAGATTTGCCTCTTTCACTTTATCGAAATCAAACTCAGACTCGTATTGGACTGCCTCTCCACGTATGAGCTTGGCTTTGATATCATTTGGTACATTTGGATCATCAAAGATACTGAAACCAATTATCTGCTGAATGTCTGATATTCCAAAAATATCAAGTATCGCTTTATTGGCAGTAATCATGATTCCCTCTTGATCAAATAGTTCCATACCTATTTGCGACTCTTCGAATATCCTTCTCATCATCTCAGCGCTTTCTTCAAGTGCTTCGCGAGATTGTTTTATTTCAGTGATATCTGTGACAACTGCAAACGATCCTTGAATTTGGTCATCAATACCAGTCAAGGGGGCTCCAGAAACAATGGTTGGTACTTGTTCACCTGAGCTTTTGGTCCATTCTAATTCATATTGTGTTGATTGCCCTTCTGTTCTTCTTCGGATATTATCTCGGATAATCTTTCGATTCTTCTCATCAAGGAAATCATTAACTCGTTTTCCAACCATATTTTTTGGTTTGAATCCAAGAATGGTTGCAAATCTTGCGTTTACATAAGTGAACATCCCATCGTTATCAATGATACCGAAACCGTCATTCATCGAATCTACTAAGGCTCTATATCTTAATGCCTGCTCTTCCTGACTCAGGTCTGAGAAGGAATCTTTCTGAAGATTATCTGTCATTAAAAATATCACTCGTTGGATATTGCTTGGTGGGGTGATTTTGATATGAACTCTTTCTATATAGGCTTCTCTAGGATGTAAAGTAGTTGTAGAATAAATTGAGGAAATAGATTCGGTTAACTCTCCCTACTACAAGTGTTCATTTCTCTGGATTGGAATATCCAGAAAATGAGAATAGTGATTTCCCTTTCTGTAATCTAGGTTAACCTCTTGTTTCGTTGGATCATGCACATTGACATGGATGCTTTTTTTGCATCTGTAGAGTCACACAGAAATCATCCTGAACTAGTGGGTATGCCTGTTTGTGTTGGTCATGACCCGAAAGGAGGAACTGGTCGCGGGGTTGTCAGAGCTGCATCCTATGAGGCACGTGCTAAAGGTATCCATTCAGGAATGCCGGTTTCTCAAGCATATCGCTTATGTCCTGAAGCGACCTTCGTAAATGGTTCCTTTGAAAGCTATTCTATAGCATCTGATGAGTTCATGGAAATCCTTCGAGAGTTTGCAGATGGAGGAAGAGTAAGACGCGCAAGTATTGATGAGGCTTACATTGATGTCAGTGAGGGTGCCGAGTTATATGAGAGTCCTCGTGAGTTGGCCATTGAAATTCAAGAAGAAATCCGTATACGTACTCTATTACCTTGTTCAGTTGGAATTGCACCAAACATGTCTGTAGCTAAAATTGCTACAGGAATGAATAAACCCCGAGGAATTACTCTTGTTGGGCCAGATCCTGTTGATGTAGAAAAATTTCTTGACCCTCTATCTGTTGATGCATTAAATGGAGTTGGAAAGAAAACAGCTGAACGGCTTCTAATATTTGGAATTGAAACGTTAGGACAGATTCAACGTATGACAATACCTGAACTCTGGCCTGCAATGGGTCGTAGCTCTGTCTGGTTACATCGAAGAGCCAGAGGTATTGATGAAAGACCAATCATTGATAATGGCCCCCGAGTTCGAAAATCAATCAGTAAGGACCGAACATTCATGAAAGATATTGAGCCTGAGGAAATTGATTATCTTCATGAAGCCTTGAGAAAGATGTGCACCAGAATTGGTGACAAACTACGAAAGAAAGCTCTCCGATTTAAAACTGTAACAGTGAAGATGCGTTATAGTGATTACTCGACCATCCAGCGTAGTAGAAGCATACCTGTGGAATCTGATGATTCCTCATTATTGGAAAAAGTAGCTATCGATATCTTTGAACAAAAAAGGGATCCCAATAAATCAATTCGTTTAGTTGGTGTGAAGGTTTCTCAATTGAGTGAGTTTTCTGAGCAATTGTGTCTGACTGAATTTCTGTAATGGTATCATGCTTTCTTATTCAATTCACCACTATCAACATCTGATACAGCAATCGTCATTCGAGTACTCAATTTCTTAGTGAGTTTCCCAATACCCTCAAGATATGACTTGTCAAACTCCTCATTCAAGAGTGTCGTATAACCCATAATATTTTGTAAGACACCAATAACATCATGTGAGAGTTTGTGAATGAATTCACTTGCTACTTCTTGAGGAATCATTTCTGATGGATATGTATTTTTCCGAGTTTCCACTAAAGCTTCACATCCTACTAGACTCTCCTCCAAGAGTATCTAACAATAAATACTAGCTAACTTTGGATTTAGGTTTTGCCTTGTTTTTTATCACTATATCAAATTTAATTAATACGAGTTATAGTCTAACAACCAGTGGTGTGTTGAAAGATATTGTCGAAACAACAACGTGTTAGAATAGCTATTTTTATTGAAAGACCAAACAGGTTCCTTGCAAAGGTTGAAGTTGATGGGGATATTGTAGAAGTCTTTGTTCCTAATCCAGGTCGCATGTATGAATTAATGATTCCTGGAAAGCAGGTTTTCATTCGTGACAATCCTGGGCCTCACAGGAAGACCTCATTTGACATGATCGGTGTTCATCATGATGGTGTACTCATTTCCCTTGATTCAAATTTACCTAATCGTTTCATTCGCAATCTCTTAGAAACTCGAAGATTACAATACTTCTCCGGCTACTCAAAAGTGACCCCTGAACCAAGAGCTTATGGAGGAAGATTTGACTTTCTGTTGGAAGGTGACAATCACCGTACTTTCATAGAGGTAAAATCCTGTACCTTAGTTGTGAATAAAAGGGTGCTATTTCCTGATGCTCCAACTAAAAGGGGTGCAAGACACATGCGACACTTAGCCAAAGCTCTTAGTGTTGGCGATGTAAATGATGCAGCTGTAATCTTTGTAATCCAGCGACCCGATGGTGAAATATTCTCACCCCATGATGGAAATGATCCAGAATTTGGTGATGCTCTACGTGCTGCACATGAACAAGGCGTACGGATAATCCCACTTCTAACAGAGGTTGTTGATTGGAATCTGGTACTTCTGAGAAAAATTCCTTTCGACTTGGGTCCTTTAGATGATTCATATTTTACATAGTACGTTGATACTCTATCCATCGACTTCATATGGTTTCAAATAATAATTTAGATTCAACTTAACAATGAGTATGGGAGAGCTATCGCTTGATTGAGAGAGCTAATGTTGAACAGATGAAAAGCAAAGAACTTCTACGATTAGCTCAGGCCCTGAAACTATCGATATTAGATCGAAAGATTCTACGAGAGGAATTAGTTGATAAAATGAATAATTTGACTAAAACTAATGATATAACCATTGAAGCTTTGCAAAAATCTATTGACAGCTATGATTCTAATTTTGAAGCTGGCAAAAATATAATGCATGATGAGCAAATAAAACGAATCATACAAGCACGTGAATATAGTGGAGATAAAAAACGCACCCTAAAACCTCAAAAGTTAGATAATAAAAAAAATTACCCCTTAATTGCTATTAGAGAGTTTATTTTATCACGAAAAAGTTTAGGAGGTATTCAAACCAATTTAAACTCACAGGTTTTAAAATCTGTAAATAATCTTGAAGAACAAGAAGTTTTTAATAACTTGTACGCAGTTGGAGAAGCTGCAGGTTTTGGTGGTGGAGGTTCACACGGTAAAAGAGCATTGGAAGGAACATTTTTAGCCATGTGTATTTTTACAGCACAAAAAGCGGCGAAGCATATTATTAAGAAGTAAGGAAAAAGTGAGAAGTAGACGTGCGCTAAATCCAATTGAAAATAAATTATTGTAGATTTTGATGTCTCTGTGATAATCTGTGAAATCTGCGCAAAATAAAAAAGAAATAAAAACAAGTCCTTCCCTTTGGGAAGGATTTAGGATGGGATTTTACTTAAACATATCCATTCCAGGAATATCTGGTAAACCACCTTTAGCGGCGGAAGCCATTTCAGCTTCATTAATCTCATTAGCTTTTTTTAAGGCATCATTTAGTGCAATGATAAGGTAATCTTCTAACTCCTCTTTGTCATATAATAATTCATCATCAATTGCAATATTTTTAATTTCTCTATTAGCAGTTACAGTAACTACAACTTTTCCATTTCCTGATTCTCCATCAACAAAAATAGTATTTAATCGCGTTTTTGTTTCTTCAATTTTGGCTTGAGCTTCTTTGAGTTTAGCCATCATTTCTTGCATGTCTCCAAACATAATTTTAAATTT
>JABCTV010000028.1 GCA_018238205.1 Candidatus Thorarchaeota archaeon | reverse complement strand
TAGCAATGCACTGGATATAGTCATAGAAACTGACTATCCAGAGGGTTTATTCGAGCCGGGTAATCTGCAAAAAATGGAAGCACTTCAGGCTCAACTCAGTGGCTCTCAAAGAAGAGCAAATCAAATAGGTACTCAGATGACAGAGCTAGAATCCGCATTAACGCAGAAAGATTCTGAGATAGAGATGCTCCAAACACAGCTATCAAGGACAAAGGGAGCTCTGGACTCTGTAGGCAAAGAAATGCAGGGTATTAAAGCTGAACAGATTCAGATTCTATCGAAAAAGAAACCTGAAGCAGTTGGTGCTTCGGCAAAAGACGATCTTACTCGTGCAGAAATGACAATAGAGCGGTTGAGAGAGGACTTGAAACAATTCTCACACGCGGCCACTGCAGTTCTTAATCAGGAAGATGGGGCTCTTGAAGGAATAAGGAAAGTCCTGCTCGAAGTAGGTGACCCAAAATATCGTATTCTGAATATGGTTCTAAACAAGAAATCTATCAGAATTGAAGAAATTGCTGCTAGCTTAGTGATTGACATGACTGAGGCGCTCAAACATGTTGATGCATTGCAAGCTACAGGAGAAGTTCAAATCCGTGATGGCAATACAGTTCTTCCTGCACAAAAATATCTTGAGTTGAAAGTACCAAAGGACCAATGGTTATCTATGGAGGCATCTGATATATTCGAAGAACTAGAAGAATTCATAGAAAAAACTGATGACACCTCTAGTGTTGTTAATGCATTAGAAATTGCAGTTGAAATTATCGAACAGAAACTTGCAAGAGGTGGATCACTAATTTTTCAGATGCGCAAGACTGCTGATGCTTGGAAGAGAAATGCTGGAAATACTGAAGATCTCAAATATACAATAAAAGACTGGAAGAGTCGTGCTCAAGCTCTAAGCTAATCTTTCTTAGTATCATCTTTGTTTTCTTTGATTGCTTCGCGGACATATGCACCAAAATCAGAGGTTTCACCATCTCGTTGCACTCGAATCTTTGGACCTTCACCTTTGATCTGCCGTTCAATATACCTGACATCAAGCTGTGTTACTATCTGACGTACTCCTCGGTATACAATCAAAGAGAGGATGATTTCTTGCACACGATTTCCTATGGCAGGCTCACTTTTCTTTAGATTTTCCAGATAGACCATAGCATCAGAATCAAGAAAACGTTTGAGTAATTTCTCACGTTCTGCTCCGACTTTCTGTTGATGTTCACGTGACGCTTTCATTTTCTTTTCACGTGCTACAAGCTCGGCCATTTTTTTCCTTCTAATCATAGCCAGCTCAGTATCGTCGTCAGTCAGAAGAGAAACCTCAAGGGTTTTCGCCATTCAGACTACAGTTAAAGTTAACGATACACATAAGGTTGGTTTTTTAACAATAACAAAATATTACATGTATATAGAAGTTCGGAGTAATCCAAGTTGTCAGGAGCTGAGAAATGCACATGGTTAGGTGTGAGAGACACAGGAGAAGATATGTGCAAGCTTCGAGGACAAAAGCTATCAAAATCTGAAGTATCAGCAAAATGCAAGGAAGTGGATTTAGCAACAATCTGCGCAGATGCATACAGCTCATTAGCCAGAGGACAGGATGCAATAGATAAGAACAGTACTGACGCATTTCCTTGGCTAATTGAGTCAGCAACACAGTTTGAAAATCTCGGTGAAACTGATAATGCCATAATGGCATATGTGAAATCCATCCACTTTGCAAACAAGAATGACTTAGCAGAGAAAGCATATGATTTCTTCCGAGCTGCTAGAACAGCTTACGAAAATGGTTTAGAGAAGAATGATTCTTCGCTCAAAGACCCAGCAATCAAAGATGCTTTGGTCAAAGCTGGTCATTCAATAATTGATAGGATGCGTAAGATTAGTGGACAATCGCATCTAACTGATATGCAAGCTGAACTCAAAGCAGCTGTACTAGGAGGGGTTTCCCTCAAGAAAGCTGACCCACAAGTTCCTCGGGTTCCAAGAGATCTCATTTTTAGTCATGGTAGGTCTCTCTATGAAAAGAAGGGTCAAGAGTACAAGGAAGGTGCAGAGTCATACATAAAATCAGGTATGATAAAGAATGCAGTTATCCTTGCGTGCATGGCTGCTTTAGCTGATTTAATGCTTGGAAAACCAAAAGAGGGGATGGCATATCTTACAGAATCTGTATCGGCTTCTGGAAATGCTCAAATTTTCAATGAACACCCTTGTTTTGAGTGGACTAAACTAATATTCAAAGCATTGATCAGTCGTGATGTAAATCTAATGATAATTACCAACAAACTATTCCTTGAGATACCTTGGTCCTTCAAAGATGACAAAGAGTTTGGGCGCAGAGTTATGGAGTCTGTAGAACGAAGGATTACTGCGTGATTCTCATTTTGGCAATGAAGAACCCGCTTGTATTGTGTTTGTGTGGAAATAATCTTCTTACATACTTGGCACATTTGAATTTAGGATACCCTCGGTCTCCATAGGGATATGGTTCTAGTAGTTCGATATTATGCCGTTTCATTGCAGAGTCAATCTGCGACTCTCCTTCATGAGGGAGAATTGAACATGTAGAGAAGACGATTTCTGTGCCGGGTCTGTCACTATAAGCAGTCAGAATTCCATCAAGTATCTTGTTTTGAATAGTCATCAAGGAAAATAGTGTTTCTTTATTTAATCGCCACTTGAAGGAGGGATATGCCTGAAGAATACCTGTTGATGTACATGGAGCATCAATCAGAATTCGATCTGCATCAAGCACCACTGGTTTCGTAGCATCAGCTTGAAGCCATTGGATTTGAGAAGCATTGAGAACTTGAGCTCGTTCTTGTGCAACTCGAACACGCGCTTCATACATATCAGTAGCAATTATTTCTCCCTGACCTTGCATCAACTCAGCAATAATCTGTGTTTTCATACCTGGTGCAGCACAGGAATCCCAGACTTTCTCTCCAGGTTGTGGATCAAGTGATTTCACAGTAACAACACTAGCCAAATCCTGAATGAGAATTCGACCTTCTTGGAAGTGTTGGGAACTCACGACATGATCTATTCCCTGGACAACCTCTGACACATTTGCTAATTCTGAATCTAGTAATTGAACATCAGAGAGAGAGGAAATAATTGATGCAGTATCTTTGTGAAGCATATTCGGTCGTAAGTAATAGGAACGTTTCGAATTATTAGATTTCAATAGTTCAACTGTTTCATTTACTGGAAGATTGTCTAGCAAAGTCTTCACGAGAAATGTTGGATGAGAGTATCTCAAGCTTAGGCGATTTACCTCAGGCATATTTTGAAATGCGACATCCAAGTCTAGAGAAATAACTTTCCTTAACCTGCTCAGAAATTGTTTGCTTGAAGGAAATGATGAGGGTGCTTCATCTAAATCGGCATTGAGCCATTTTGTTTCATAAAGAAGCAACCGCAAAATATTCTTACTCTCAATATCCAAATTCTGAAATCCTTTCTTTCCGAAGGCGCGAGTGAGAAGATAATCGATAGTATTTCTATACCTGATTACCGATAGGGCAAGTGATTGTAGATGTACTGCATCAACTGAAGTCGTTTGCATCTCTCTTACGAGAGTCTTCATCGAGGTGGAAGATTCTTCAAATCGAATGAGTGCCTGCACAGCTTCAGATCTTACCGATAACTTCTGATTCATTGCAATTGTTTGACATAATCGGCCATTGTTCAATCTTGTTATACAATCGAATTCAATCAGATCACTTCTGCATCAGGTCCAGAGTGAACATACTTCATTCTTGTGAGCATTGTTGTAAAGTACTTCCCACCTATAATTCCAGAATCCTTGTATCCACCAAGATGTGGCATATACGGATCATAATACACATGGTCGTCACTTGTTCCAACACCTGCGGTCTCAATTTCCTTAACCCACTTCTGACGGATTTTGATATCATCAGAGATTACGGTAGATCGCAATCCAAACCGTGATTGATTTGCGATTGATATCGCCTCATCCACACTTTTTACTGGGTACACAGGTAGCGCAGGAGCGAAGACCTCTTCACTCATCAACCGCATATCGAGTTTGATGTTGGTCACAATCGTAGGTTTGTAGAATATACCTGCAGGGTCTTGTTCCTCAAGATAGTTCATTCGATAGCCTCCAGTTTCAATCTTAGCACCTTTAGCTAGGGCATCTTCCATCTGGTCAAGAAGAATGTAAAGGGCTGTAAATCCTACTGGGGATTGTGTTACTTCAGGGTCAGATGGCAAACCAGCCTTGAGTTTGTCTGCTTCTTCTACCAGAAGTGGAACTAAATCATCGTACAAAGTGTCTTGAACAAGAAGTCGCTTGATTGTCATGCAAGCTTGTCCGCTACCCAAGAAGCGTCCTCGAACAATCACTTCTGCTGCTTTTTGCAAATCAACATCATTGCCCCATACAAGACAGGGATCACTTCCAGCAAGTTCTGGAGCCATCTGAATTCCCTTTCCTGCTGCTTCAGACCAGAGTTTCAATCCAACATCACTATTTCCATACCAGACAAGGGCATTAACTCGTGAGTCGTTCATAAACCGATTCACCAATTGCTTTCCCCCGCCTGTAAGAACCTGAAGAATAGAGGGAGGGAGTCCACTCTTGATGAAACTCTTCAGAAAGATATTAGCGAAAACAATAGTGCTCAAAGGAACTTTTCCAGGTGGTTTTAGGAGAGTTGAGTTCCCTGCTAAGATTGATGATGTAATGCTGAAGATACCGAGGGCAATTGGAGCATTATATGGCGGAAATAGGGCAGCCACTCCATAAGGTTCTCTGAAGCGGTATGACTTTCCACCGTCAAGACCGGGATCTTCGATTATATCCAGGGGCTTTCCCCATTCATCTACGGATTTACGATAATCGCTCCAAGCTCCAAGGTCCCATGCCCATTTCAGTGTACCAATAGGCATCCCTTCCTTTACAGAAACCTCACTGATGGTTTCCCAGCTCTTCTTGAATGCGAGACTTGCTTCATAGAGCGCATCTGCTCGTTCATCAAGAGTCAGTCCCATATCAGGGATTTTGAAAGGGTTGTAGAGTTTCCCATGGTCGCGTACTCCAGCAGAGATGGCCCTTTCAATGTCCTCATCTCGAGAAATGGAAACTTTGGCATATACCACTTCATCAATTTCATCTTTCGAGTATTTTGGTACACCATGATGTTTGCGATAATCACGAAGGAATCGCATTTCGGGAGTGGCACTTGGAATCATCCCGGGAATCTTTGAAAATACAAAGCGAGAAAATGAAGACGCAGACCGTATCTGTAGAGCAATAGCAAGACCGGGGTCCTGTGTTACTTTCTCCATATCAGGAAAGATAGTGTAATTTCCAGTATCTACCTCTTCACCATCGACAAGAATTGGGAATACTTCCATGATTAATCCTCGAGATTGTTAAGCGATGAGTGGGCAATTTATGCCACTAAAGGTCTTTCGGAGTAGCATCAAATTGCTCGACTAATGGACGTTCGTACATTTGTACCATCATTCCCTCAGCCTGTTCAAATGGTGCTCCCCAAGGAACGAATCCAAATTTCTTCATTAGTCGCTCTCCAACTTCTTGGCCTACAAGGATGTTGCAATAGTTGCGTTGGCAACCGTGTTTTATCCCGTACTCTGCAAACTGGAGATACATTGCAGAAGCAAGACCGGAGGTTCTACATTCTGGGCGAACAGTCTGATGTTCACCATAGAGACCCTTCTCTGTGATTTTCGCTTTGTATAGGCCAACTATAGTCCCTTGTAATCTACTTCCAAAGTAGTGATTACCGGCTCGCATATCCTCAATAATCTGTTCAGGGGTATACATCCTTTTCTTTCGCCAGTGTTCAGGATATTCGGTAGCAAGAGGCCACACTTGTCTGAAAAGATCTGAAATTTCCTTAGCATCTTCTTCACCAAATTCTAAGAGTAGAATCTCTTCAGCAGGCAGTTCAGACATGATATTCAAATCTAGTCTACTCTAACCTTGCTATAACTTCTAGGGTTTGATAATTTTTTATCAGGAGGATATTGAAGCAGCCCAATCATATGCTTCCTGAATGGGAGTACATCCCCCACAACGATGACAACCAGCCACTGTCACCTTTGGATTCAATCCGTGCTGAAATAGTATCTTGCCAACCTCTTTGTAGAACTCCACGGACTCATCCAGATGACCTGTATAGGAGGGTTCATAGTTCGCAAGCTGACTACCGATTGATGGTCGAATTGGAGCTACGATGGGCATCACTCCAACTTCTGAAAGTTCTCTAACCAGACTGAGTGTTTTCTTGGTATCTTCACCTAATCCATGTAGAATGAATGTACTCACATGGCCCCTCTCAAAATAATCCAGAGCATACTGCCAACTTCTTTTGTATAGGTCAAGAGGTCCGTACTGGTGTTTTCCTGGGCACATCTCCTCACGGATTGCTTCATCAGCGCTCTCGATATGCATTCCTACAGCATTAGCACCAGCATTAGCAACATCACGTATAGTTTCTCTATCAGCCGGAGGTTCAAATTGAACACCAATCGGAATCTCGCTTACTTGTCGAATTGCCTCAATAACTTGAATCAGACCCTCGATACCCATATCCTCGGATTCAGGGGTCCCAGTAGTAAGTAAAACATCATCAATCAATCCTTCTTTCTCAGCTGCAATGACAACTTCTGCAACGTGTTCTGGAACTTTTTCTAACATTGTTGCCCCTGAACGTTGAGAAAGAGGAATAGTGCAGAATTTACATTGAGTTCCATGGGACCAGTATCTACATGATTGATAGATAGTTGTAGCAAGGGTCCTGTCACCATGAAGCAATGCAATTTGAGAATACGATATTCCATCAGATGTTTTGAGATCGTAGAAACGAGGTCGTGGAACAACTTTCAGCTTTACCGAATTATCATACAACCAGATTGTTGGGTCATCTGTAGGAACTAAAGTAGCAGAGTTGAAAATCTCTTGTTGTTTACCGGTCCGAATTGGGATTCCAAC
Organism: Candidatus Thorarchaeota archaeon; assembly: GCA_018238205.1. GTDB lineage: Archaea > Asgardarchaeota > Thorarchaeia > Thorarchaeales > Thorarchaeaceae > SMTZ1-45. The sequence continues at coordinate 17,883 of JABCTV010000028.1, read as the reverse complement.
AGACCTGTCATTAGGTAGGATGAAGTAACGTCCGCCAACAGGACCTGCACCACCCTTACGTCCAGCATACTCATCTTCAGATAATGTAGCACCTTCAGTGAGTAATCGCACCTTAAGTCGGAGAATTTCCTCAGCATCCATCGTATTCCCGGTCACTTCGTATTTTCCCTTAATCTATATTGGCCTTGCGGCCTCTCTTTGCCATTAATACAATCTCAGGTAAATCAAGTACTGTCAAATCTTCACCAGATTGAGACTTGAGCATATTCTTGCAGAAAGGACAGGATGTGACTAGAATATTGGCACCGGTATTCTTTGCTTGCCTTACTCTTTCTGCCCCGATTTTCTTTGCTTTCTCAGGAAATAGAGTTCGAAGACCTGCACCATTTCCACAGCACATTGCATTGTCACGGGTTCGTTCCATTTCAACAAGAGGTGCACCTGAAACCTTCTCAATCACTTTTCGTGGCTCATCATAGATATCACAGTGTCTTCCAAGATGACATGAGTCATGAAATGTAATGGAACCCTCGAATTTGTCAATTGGTAAATTACCAATCTGTTCTTCAAGAACCTGACTAATATGTTTCACAGGCTTGTTTAGCTTCAAGTCATAATCAGGATAGTCGCGAGTTAAAACACGATAGCATCCAGGGCAGGTAACAATAATTTCTTCTGCGTCACTTGCATTAAGCACCTCAACATTGTGCTTAGCAAGTTCAATACCAAATTCCTCATCGCCTGTTCTGATTAAAGGTGAGCCACAGCACCACTCTTCTGATGATATTGAAACCTGGTGTCCAAGGGTCTCCAATAACTCCACAGTGTCAGAAGCAATCTCTTTCTCCCTATAGGCTGCTGTGCACCCAGTGAAGTAAAGTAAATTCTTGCCACCTGATTTCTTAAGATCTAACCAGTCATTTCGTAATTCATGCGGTTCTGAGTAAGGATTGTGATGTTTTCTGATAGCTACGGCCATATCATTGAGTCCCTCAGGCCTTCTACCTTCGGATACAATTGCCTTTCGACGGAGCTCAACTATAGTCGCGATGTCAATCTCAGGTTTACAGAAAGTAAGGCAGTGACTGCATTCTAGACATTGGTAGAGTATCTCAATACCCCGTTCATCTATTTCTCTTGTTCCTGTTATCTCTTGATGAATTAGAAGAGCTCTTCCATGGGGTGTTGGTGCATCTGAACGCCATGCAAAGAATGTCGGACAGACATGTCGGCACATCTTTGGACAAGCGGCACACATACGAATTTGCGCAGCAAGAGAATCATCGAATATCATTTGCGCACCCCCAATCCAAGCTTGCCAGGATTCATTATTCCCTTGGGGTCAAGAACCTCTTTGATTTGTTTCAGTACATGAAAAGATGAGCCCAATTCGTCCTCAGTGTACGTGCTACGTGTGAGACCTACCCCATGCTGGTGGCTCATTGTTCCACCCTCACGAAGGCATGCTGCAACCCCATCATCCCAGACTTTCTTGTAGGTTGACCAAGCAGTTTCTGCATCTGGTTGTGAACTGAAGAATATCATGTAGATGCTTCCACCATTCTGATACATGTGAGAGAAGTGTGACATCACAATGACATCATGAACCTCCATGGCTTCCTTCATAGCATGATAGACATTCTCTAGTTTATCATATGTTGCTACAATATCGATTGTATCTCCAATAGCAAACCCAGATGTTGTCAATCTTGATGGATAATACATATCGTAACGGTGGTCCCACCATCTCTTTGATGGACCTTCACCATGGTCGGTTCCTCCGCAGTCATTGCAAATTTTGACTGACTTACTCTCATCAATATCGTTCTGAGCGACATCTCCATCAAAACCAAGAAGCAACATGCAATGGCCTTCCTCGAACTCAAAATGCATCGAGAAAGCCATGGCTGCATCTTCAGGATCATAGAGCCGTACAATAGATGGCGTGATTTCAATTCTGAATATATTACGAATTGCCTCTAGGCCACTGTGGACATCAGGAAATGAGAAGCTTCTGAAACGCCGTTCTTCAGGAATCAAGAACAAACGAAGTGTAGCTTCTGTGATGATTCCTAATACACCCTCAGACCCGATGAATAATTGGCGGAGATCAGGACCCACTGAATGTCTGGGAACCGACTTACATTCCACAACTGACCCATCAGGTAATACTACTTGGAGTCCAAGTGTCAAGTCCTCGATTTTACCGTATAAAGATGAAAGAGACCCACCAGAACGGGTTGCTATGAATCCACCAACATTAGAAGCCCTGAGAGAAGTTGGTGTATGACCCATTGTGTATCCATGTCTATTCACTTCCTCCTCCAAATCAATTCCAATCACCCCCGCTTCAGCCTTGACTGTCATTGATTCATGATCAATCTCGAATATCTTGACCATTCTCTTCAAATCTAACTGAATTCCACCATAGATTGCTAGTGTGCCTCCACATGTACCTGCGCCTCCACCAATTGGTATCACTGGGACTTCTAGCTCATTCGCCACGATGAGTATCTGGGAAATCTCTTCACTTGATGCTGGAAAGACTATAATGTCTGCAAGTGGTAGCATTTCGCCAGCACGGATCTTTGCCTCGCTAAGGGGCCAACAATCATGAGCATTTAGCACCCTATCAGTTTCCTGTTGGGTCACATGTTCTTCTCCAACTATTGATACCAATCGATTGAGCAATTTCTTTTTCGTCTTAGAATCTAGCAAGAGCATCATCACCCCTTTTTTGGAAGTCTTTGTGCAATGAATACTGTCAGGTCATCAACTTCAATGGAACTACCACTCTTGAACAGATTGCTCTCGAGCTGTGCAGTACAGAGAGGACATGGTGTAACAAGTCTTTCAGTACCAGTCTTTTCTAAAGCCATCATGTTCTCTTTGACTACTGAGTTTGCAACTTCACTAGAGTGGAAAGAAACCATGCCACCGCCACCACAACAATTGTCGTGTGCCACAGATTCAGATACACGAACTCCCGGCATTAATCGAAGAATATTCAACGCGTGCTCCATCACTTGACGGGAGGTATGTCGAATTAGGTGACAGGGATCATGCACTGAAACATGAACATCATTGGGTTTAGCAGTCTTTTTCAAAGCATCAGCAAGTTTCTCAAAACCAATCTCCTCTACAAGATATTCTAGTAGATGATATGCTGGAGCACCCCATTCATCACGTACTGAAAGGTCTGCAAGAGTAGAAGTACAGCCAGCACATGTTGTTACAATCTTCTTCACTCCAAGCTTCTTCACTTTCCCTTTCAATAGGTGAGCAAGATTTCTAGCTGTTTTAGCATCACCCATTAGTTGAGATGGAAGACTACAACAGGAGAACTCGTCCAGCAATGTATAGTCCACGTCAAAGAAGTCAAGAATGGTTTTTGCAGCCTCGCGAACTTCCTGAGCTCGCTCTTCAGCTTGGCAACCAGGATAGAATAATACCTCAGCATTCTCTTTAACAATATCAGGAATGTAGGGTAACCCTAATCGCTCAAGTCGCATATCACGACTCTCTTCTTTTTCTTCCTTATCCTCCCATGGTTCGAAGGCAAGATTATGTTCCTCAATAATTTCCTTGACAATCATCAGGCCCTTTGGAACAAGGTCTGGTCTATGTTCGAAGATATTTGCACGAACTACATTAACAATCTCAGGAATATTCACATTCTTAGGACATACTTCTCGACAGGTTCCACAACCAGTGCATAAGTATACTTTATCTGCTGTAGCCCAGAATTCTGGAGGAGAACGTGATAGTTCAACTGCGATGCTTCTTGGACCACTGAACCGATCCAAACCTACTGCAGCAACAACAGGGCAATGATTGATACAGAGCCCACAATTGATACAGGCACCTATTGATTTGACTATCTCTAATTCATCAGAATGGTAAGGTGTAATCTTCTCTTTCTTCAGTGTACTCTTAACATATTCAAAGGCTTCATTCTCATCCAATCTAGGTCACCTCCTTAATGAATTCAATAGCATTCTTAGCAGCACTGTATCCACTGGTAGCTGCTACACCAAGTCCACTCTTTTCTACGGAGTAGTTGTATCCTGCAAGTATTGCACCTGCAGCAAAGAGATTCTTTACCCATTCAATGCCATCATCGTTCACAGGTCGGAACCTAGGATCCACACTTAGGCCGCAAGATTGAATCGGTTGTCCTGTTGGGCTGATTGATAAACGACTTGTGGAACGTGAAGGGACTATTTCCATTGCAGAATGATAATCACCTGTAACTGGTCCGAGGTCAAATACGGTTTCGCGCAAACCTTTCTCATCACCAGCAATTCCTCCACCAATGTATTTCCCTGTTGCAAGGACAAAGGCATTGGCACCAATCTTAATCTCGCGTCGAGGGGAGGTTGCAGTGATTGATTTCACAATATCATTGACTTTCTGATAGGATGTTGCTTCATGACCGAGGAGCATCTTCCCTCCAGCCTTAGTAAAGATAGTTTCAAGGGATCTTTGAAGTCGTTGTCCGGGAATAGAAGGTGGAAAGCCAAGTAGTTCAAAGACGGTAGTACCTGTTAGCTCCTCGAGTTTTTCTTTGTTCTTCAGTGCATTTTGAAGTCCCAGAACAGGTGGAAAAGCAACATGAGTTGCGCCTATCTGTTCGATATGCTCCTTGAGTTGTTCTGCCAGAGCTTCAATTGATACTTCATGGTCTAAATGTCTAGCAAGTTCTATTGCAGAAAGATTGTAGGGTTTTCCAAATGGCATAACTTGTACCATACAATGCCCTACTTTTCGGGGTGGACTTGCGTCAGCCATTCTATCCTCGAGATATGTCTTAGCGGCTGTGGAGGGATTGAAGTCGGCATAACCTGTAATTCCAACAAATAACAGAACACTCTCTTCACGGGTTTGAACATCTCCATTATCCATTGTCTTTTGAATTAGACACGTTGGTTTTGTGGTTCCAAGAATTGTGATAGGATGCATATTTGATTCAAAAGTTCCCACCAGAGGAGCATCTGTTCCATCAAGATGCGCTTTGAGCCAGGTGATTGTTTCTTTTGTCCGTTCAACAATGGTTTCCACAATTTTTCCAGCTTCTATTCGGTCATCATAGCCAATCACACTGTATGGATGAAGTGGATAAAGCCTTGAAAGTGCAAAAAGACCATCTTCAGGAGATGTGATAGATTCAGAAGCTTCCGGGAGATAGCCAATAACATCTACTGCTCCAGAGGAATATGCAGTAGCACTCTGCCCCTTTCTGATAAGGATTGTATCTAATCCCGCTTCAGTAGCTATTGTTCCAGCTATTAGACCTGCCATCCCGCCACCAATCACAACAAGATCTGTTTCAAGGTCCATTTAATGTCCCTCCTCCCATGGTTTCAAATCATAGTCCACATCAGACTGGTCAAGATTGCCTACACAAGCATACATACCTTGTGCAAGTTCCTCTTGAGCAAGTTGCTCACCCCTTAATGATTGACGTATACCTTTCCATCTCTCAGCGCGGAAATCGAGAATATCAACAAGAAAGTCATCACCAGCAAGACCGAGTTCTTCAGAGAGAATTGATGCGGCCTTGTATGTACAAAATGTTCCTTGACAGGGACCAGTTCCTAGACGAAGTCGCCGTCTAAGATCATTCAGTGTCTGTGGGAACTCCTCACGAATAGATAATCGTATCTCGGCCTCTATGATAGGCTCACACGTACAAATGGTTGTCTTCCATTCAGGGTGTTCCTTTGTCAGTTCTAGAACCTTGAGCATCTCAGTGCCTCGACGAGCGCGCATTCGTTCCAAAGCATGCAGTGAGATATCATATTCCTTAGAGAGAGCAATAATATCTACATCATCCTCATTACCGGGAAGAGGTTTCTCATGGGTGGAACATGCAATATCTTTACCAAGCTTCTTACATACAAGATCAGTAACAGCCTCAGCCATATGTCTGCAGGTCACAAGTTTACCGCCAAGGAAACTGATCAAACCCTTCTTTCCATCATTCTCACTATGATCAATAATTCGATAGCCACGAGTCACATTTCTTTCTGGAACCTTCCAATCGGGAACAAGAGGTCTCACACCAGTCATTGTTCTGATTATTCTAGCCTCTCGGATAGAAGGAAGAACTGTTTCCATACTTTGTAAGAGATACTCAATCTCATCGAAGGATGCGACAAGGGTGTCGGGATCCTCCCATGTGTCTAATGCAGTGGTCCCAAGTAGCGTTGTGTTTTCATGGGGAAATAGGTAGATCCATCTACCATCAATTGCCTTCACAGTGATACCAGTATTCACAATACGTCTGTCAAAGATTACATGGGCTCCTTTGTTTAAGCGGATGGGAAGTTCGTCCTTTGCAGACTTGGCAACTTTGTGAGCCCAGGGTCCAGCTGCATTAACAACAAGTTTCGTTGCTACGCTCTCGGTGGCTCCAGACACTCTGTTGTAGAATATGACTCCTTCAATCTCTTGTTTGTCGTTAATTTCAAAATCAATGACCTCACAATAGGTTCGAATTTCAGCATCATGGTTTATTGCATCAAGTGCTTGTAGAAGACATAGCCTAAATGGGTCAATGAAGTACTCCTCATAGTATACACCTGCAATTATTTCAGGATGGAGCATGGGTTCAATCTCAAGTGATGCATCAGGTGTGAGAAACATCATAGCAGGAACATCTCTTTCCTCTACGTGTTCAGAATAGGAATCCATGTAGGAACTATCACTAGCAGCATCGCTCAAATCTAGGAGGGGAGCAAGTACTGGATTCTTCATAATAATATGACGTGCTATGTGATTCCAGCAAACAACTTCCTTTGAACACATCTTCATGATATCTGGCTCATCATGATATTTTAGCCCAGAAGAGATCATCCCTGCGCAAGTTCCTACCGTAGCAGATGCAATATCATCACGTTCAAGTAGAAGTGTTCGTAAACCCCTCATGGCACAGTCTCGTGCAACAGCAGTACCTGTACTACCTCCGCCGATAACAACAATGTCAAACTTTGAGTCGGTCATTGAATATTCGTCTCCGATGGTCCTGTTCACTTTGGAATACAGACTGGAGTCTTTGTAACAATTGATTGATGCGCTACGCCCAATAGAAGGGTTTCGATTTAATATTGTAGGACATAACAACGTAGATAGATTAAAAGGAGTCAGCAAACGACGATTTGTTAGGTGAACATTGATGCCTACCGATTATACTCTTGGTACACTAACTGTTGTTGGTCATGATGTCGATAAACTAACACAAGCTCTTGGTATTCCAGACGATAGATTCGATGACCTTGTAAACCTCGCTCGAAAAGCCTGGGAACATGAAGATACGATTAGCGAGTCTATTGAATATCTAGCAGATAATGCCAAGGGTTCTGAACTTGTTCTTGCATTGGTATTCTTTGGTAGGATTTGGGAAGATAATCAGGATGACGAGGATGAGAGTGAGTAATTCATTCTTATCTACCGGACAGACCTAGGCATCTTTTGCCTAGGGTTTCATTTCTTTTTTTATGATATGGCTTCAAGGATGTTGCCCATTTCTGAAAGCAGTAGATTATTGTAAATTTGATACTGCTTCTTGTAAACCTCAACATTCTCTGGAATTGGTTCTCGACGCTCTTCAATGTGGAACATATTCTGAACAGCTTCTTCATAACTGCCATACACACCAGATCCAACCGTGCCAAGTATAGCAGCACCAATCACTGTCGAGTCTCTCACAACTGGCGTTGCAACTGTCATATTTGCACAATCTGCCTGAATTTGACGCCATAACGGTGAGTTTGCGCCGCCTCCGTCAATTCGAAGTTCATCAAATTCCAGATCAAGCATTCCCTCCATTAGTTCAAGATAAAATCGGATACTATAACCATTAGCTTCAAGAATAGCACGAGCAACATGGGCTTTTGTATGCTTAAACCCAAGATGGTGGAAAATGCCAAGATTGTATGCCATGAATGGAAAGATGACAAGACCTTCACTACCTGCTGGAACTTGAGCAGCTGAAGACTCTATAATCTGGTAGGCATCTGTTTCCGTCCGGGCAGCCAATGCCATTTCTGGTTCACAATACTGGTCTCTATACCATTTGTATGTCAGACCAGTTCCAGGTGTGACTCCCTCTAGAATCCATTTACCAGGAATTGCAGATGGATTGCACCACATGACATTGGCATCTTCAATGAATTCATCAAGATGGGTTATTACAAAGGTCCCAGTGCCTGTTGTGGCCTTCACGAGTCCAGATTGAATTACACCCATTCCTAGTGCAGAACACTGTTGATCTCCGCTACCCATAATGACTGGTGTTCCTTTCCTAAGGGAGGTGGCTTTTGCTGCATCTGCGCTGATATCACCAATTGTGGAACCAGAATCAACAATATCTGTCAATTTATCAATCGGGATTTCTGCTGATTCACAGATCTCTTCTGACCATTTGAGGGTTTCATGGTCAATTGGACCAAATCTAGCATCAGCTGGAGAACAAACCAAAGCGCCGCATAATCTGTTGTTGATGAAGGCGTCAAGATGGACCCATTTGTGAGCTTTCTTGAAGAAATCTGGTTTGTTTTCAATGAACCACATCATCTTGTTGACGCATTTTCGAGGACCAATATCCTCAGCCATCTCCTTGCTCTTGGAACTAGATCGATTGTCAAGCCATGTAACAGTGGGAGCAAGTGCATTTCCATTTTTGTCAATTGGTGTGATACTATCCCTGGTTGTTGTGACGATGACCCCTACAATTGCTTCTGCACCATGCTTACAACCAGCTATTGCTCGCTGCATTGTATTTGCGGAAGTTCTCCAATATGTATCAGCAATCTGCTCTTGTGTCTTAACCTCTTTTGGTTTCTGAGGATATTCCTCATACGCTTTACTGACCTCACGACCTTCTTCATCAACTAATACGGATCTAGTTCCAGTAGTTCCAATATCAAAAACTGCAAACAAGCGATCACTCATCGGTTTCACCATCAACAAGAACAGTGTCCTGATAGTAAACATCGCGCAATATAGACTTGTCCGACAGAGAGAGTTATTACTCCCCATTCATCTGAAACGATGATGTCGGACTACCCTGCACATATTGAGATAATACCCCAAGTTCATCTAATCAGAGGAGAGAACAACGCAAGATTCCCAGAAGCAAATACACTCCTTATTGATGATGAGATACTGACACTAGTCGATGCAGGTTCAAGTATGAAGAACATAGAGAGCACACTGAAAGACCTCGGACATTCTATGCCAGACCTTGACAGAATTGTACTGACTCATTTTCATATTGACCATAAGGGACATGCTTCAGAGATTCAGAAGATTGCTGATTGCGAAATCATTTGTCATGAGCTAGCTGAAACTGGAGTGAAAACATTTCAAGGCATGGTGGACTTTTACGGAATTGGCGGGCACAAGTATTACGATGATTGGCGAGCCTTACTCGACTTGAGATTTGGGCATGTAATGTCAGAATACACAGTGACCAGTACTTTCTCAGATGGAGTAACCATTGACTGTGGTCACACAGAATTGATTCCCATTCATCTTCCAGGCCACACTATTGATCACACTTGCTTTGGCATCAATGGTCTTGAAACCATATTTCTGGTTGATATCGATCTTACAAGATTTGGACCTTGGTATGGCAACAAGGTGAGTGACATTGAGGAGTTCAAGAAATCAGTGGATCGTGTCATTGAGATGAATCCCAGTGTAGGAATCAGCAGTCATCTGATCAATCCTGTAACAGATGGGTTGGATGAAAGGTTGCATGCATTCAGAGCAATCTTTGACGAGAGGGAACAACGAATCCTTGACAGTATCAGCAAGGGTATCGATACAATTGAGAAATTATCAAAGGCTCCAACAATCTATCCACGGATTCCAATGGATGTATACTACGCCTTCGAGATGTTCATGCTTGAGAAACATATCGAGCTTCTCAAGAGAGATGGTCTGCTCAGAGAAGAAAACAAATGTTTTGTGTTAGAGAGATGATAGCGAGGACTTAGCCCCGCATTCTCATCTATTTGTGCTTGAATGTGGGATCACGCTTATTGAGAAAAGCATCAACACCCTCTACTTTGTCCTCAGTGTCAAAAGTTTTACAGAAGACATCAACCTCGAATTTGAGATTATTTTGAAGTGGGTTCTCCCAAGTATTGTTCAGTGATTGTTTTGCTAAACTCAAAGCTACTCCAGGCTTTGTGGCAAGTTTCTTCGCCAGAGCACCAGCTCCATCCTTGAGTGCTTCTACTGACTCGAAGACCTTGTTCACTAGACCTATTCTGAGTGCTTCATCAGATTTGATCTGGTCTCCGCTATATGTCAGCTCCTTGGCCATCCCCAGTCCAACTAATCTAGCTAGTCGCACAGTGCCTCCGAAGCCTGGAATTATTCCAAGGTTGATTTCAGGCTGGCCAAATCGGGCGTTTGCAGAAGCATAGCGAATGTCGCATGACATCGCAATCTCACAGCCTCCACCAAGAGCGAATCCATTGACTGCTGCAATGACAGGTTTGCTCATTGCCTCAATAAACTTGCATAGCTCTTGTCCATTCTCTGCAAGTGGTCTGACCGTCTTTGAGTCCTTCCCCTTGAACTCGGCGATATCAGCTCCAGCTGCAAAAGCCTTCTCTCCAGCACCAGTAAGAATTATGGCACGGACAGAAGCGTCTTCCTCAGCTTTCTTGAATAACTCTCTCAGTGTAGTGATCACTGAAGTGTTGAGCGCATTATATTTTGCAGGTCTGTTGATAGTTATGGTAGCAACACCATCTGCAACTTCATAGAGTACTTCCTGTTCAGACACAGTCTATTCCTCCTTGATATTGACTGGTCGGATTCATGTGTCTGTAATAAGCCTTCGTAAGCACCAGAATCTTGAATGTGTGATTTAGTGAATCAATAAGTTAAAATCATCCTAAGATGAAATTGAATATAGCAGGGGCGAGCATAGATATGCAATCAAAACGTATTGTAGCTATAGTTATTGTCTGTATTCTTTCTGTAGTTGCTATTTCAGGAACATCTGAGGTATCAGCAATAGAAACACCTTCAAGCAATCTAAACATCGGACCATATGTCGACAAAATTGTGTACAATGTGATTGCAAATCAGGAACAAAGGATTCTTGCACTCCAAGCTGGTGATATTGAGATGGACACTAGCTTTTTTGATCCAATCTATCTCGATCAATTAGAAGCAGATCCAGACATTGATATATATAGTGCTCTGAGAAACGGGTATGGGCATATCACAATAAACTGTCGGGATTATCCGTTGAATATCAGTGGTCTGCGACGAGCATTTGCTTTTGCGTATAACAAAACCACAGTTAAATCAGATATTTTCAATGGCTTCTCAATAGAACACGACTCACTGGTACCCCGACCAAATAGTTGGTGTATTGAGGATGATTTTAACTGGCATTACTACACGGACCAAGCAGATATCGGTAATGCCATATTAGATGATCTCAATTTTGTAATTGATGGTGGAACCGGTTACAGACTTGCTCCTAATGGTAATCCATTCAACATCGTTATCGAGTATGCAGCGTCATCACCTGAGATAGGTGGAGGTGTAGCTCAATTTGGTGTTGACGCTTTGACAGCATTACATATTGATGCTGAAATCCATGATACAGACTTCAATGATTACATCTCAAGGTTGGACAACCATGGTGATTATGACATGGTTTTCTATGGAAAAGTTTTCTACAGCAATGATGTTGACTGGCTTGCGTATGAATATTGGTCGGATTATTCTGATGTAACATATATGAACCCAAGCAATTTCAGAAATGCAACCTACGACAGCTGGAGAGATCAGCTCCTCTACGGTACAACCTATGAAGAAGTCTATGAGGCATCTGCTGCAATGCAGGAGATTCTCCAGTACAACGTACCTAGGCTCGTTGTATACGAGAATACCTACTTGCAGGGTTATAGAACCGACCAGTTTACAGGTCATGTTGAAGATCTTGGTAGATACATCTCTGGTCCTTGGACTATGAGAAGGATGGTAAAACTTAATGGTACACCAGGGGGTACAGTCCCAGTTGCTATTAGTCAAGAGCCTGACACTTTCAATATCTTCACCACAAATTCAGCCTATTCAGCAGCTATTCTATCAAATCTGTACTCTTCACTCTATAAATTTGGACCAGATCTTAACCCCTGGCCTGATCTCGCAGAGAGTTTCTTAACCGAAACCCACGATGATAATCCAGAAGTTCCTCTAGGTCACACTCGATTCACTATTGACATCATTCAGAATGCAACTTGGAGTGATGGTGTAAAATTGACCGCAGCAGATGTTGCTTTCACTCAAACCTACGCTTTAGAAAGTGCACCCTTCGGTAACCCCGCTGGTACTGACACTGGTGACTTGGTTGCAGCATATGCACCAACTCCATACAGAGTGGTAATTGAGTACAACACCGAGTCATACTGGCACTTCGGCAACTGGGCATACGACAGCATCATTCCTCAACACATCTTCAACGATGTAGATGGTATTGGTTATGAAGGCTGGAACACCTGGAACCCAGTGTTTGACCCCGATGAGCCTAACGTGAACTGTGGTCCTTATCAGATCACAGATCTAGAAGCTGGTGAATTCTATGAACTCACTTACAACGCTAACTATCACTACTGCCCCGAGCATATAGATCCTACAACTACAACTACCACTGTAGTACCAGAATTCGATATGACTCTAGCAATCGTTGCTGGTGCAGTCGGTGCGGCTGTTGTCATCCTTGTTGGTGGCTTTGTTCTGCTCAGGCAGAAGTAGTTTAACAGAGTATTAGGGGACATTTGTCCCCTACCCCTTCTTTTTTCCCCTCATCCTATCACGAATCATTTGTTATTCAATCGTTACAGGATATTGCGTTAAAGAGAGCCTCTTTAATATGAAAATCGTCATCATCATTGAGGTCCCTTAGAAAATGAAGTTTGATAGAACTCGATTGAGTCTTATTTTAGTTTCCGCTTTACCGTTATTTGTTGGTGCACTGCTTGCAGGAATGCTATTAGATTCAGCCTTAGTTGGTGATGTCTTGCAAAATAATAGTCGAATCTATACAATTGAGGAGATCATTATCCAAGCTGGTGTTTCTACAGGTCTTGGAACTCTAATTGTTTTCTCTCTGTTCTACATAATTCAGAAAAGAGGACCCAGTGCAAAAAGAACAATTGTAGCTTTTGTAGTTTCACCAATTCTTACAGCTTCATTCTTCATTGTTGGTCAGTCTTTACTTCTACTACTCTTCAAAGGATCAACTCCTTCTCTGTTACCAAGCTTATTGTCAATTGCGTCACTTGGAGTTCTGTTGATGTCATTCATCTTCATCATTATGGACTCGGTTCCGCCCATCATGAAGAATCTCTTTGTTGTATTCTACGGAAGTGTATTCGGAACCTTTCTTGGAGTTATATTCATCACTGCGAGTATGTTTGTACTTGTGATATCTGTCGTAGTTGAGGACTATTATTTAACGAAGTATTCCCCAGCTGCACAAGACGTTATGATGATTGACACACCAGGTGATGATCCATTTGATTATGCAAGAATTCAATCCAAGAGCGCAGCTGTGGGGGTTGGTGACTACATCGCTTTCTCCTTAATTTCTGCACATTCACTCTTATTTTTCCCTATACATGTGTGGGCGATGTCAGTCATGCTTGCCTTAGCTGGAATAATAATCAATGCAACGATTATTGCGAGAGAAAATGAAGTATTGCCAGGTATTCCACTTCCTGCGATTCTTGCCCTCTTTCCCTGGGTGATTCATCTGGCGGCAATGGCAATATTTGGAGCATAACTGCGTGGAGCGTAAGGATGATATGAATAACATAACAAAATTAGAAGTGTGATATTGGATGATAGCAAGTGAACGTACACAAAATATCATTGTTGTTTCAGTGATCATAATTGCTTTAGTAAGCTCTGGGTTTCTAGTAAGTAATGCCGCGTATTATGGCGGTAGTTATTCACTTGCTGGGAGATTGAATGTATCTTTGCTTGAAGTACGAGTTAGTAGAATAGATCACACAAATGAATCTGTAAATCCCGGTCTTAGACTAACTTTCAATCTTGCCACAGATTCATTGACAGAGGGGAACGTTAGAATTACTTTCCTGGGTGCGGTAGTTACACTAAATAACGACTCATTATCTTATACTGCCTTTTCATATGTACCCCCAATTGTGGACCAGTACTTGTATCCAGAGTTCAATAGAAATTATTCATTGAGCAATTCGGCAACCTCCGCTGATAGACAAGCAATTCTAGATGCTGATACATCTGGGATTTGGAACTGGGATATAGAATTTAGATACTCCTTCATAGTCTTTGATGAACGTGGAACAATCACTTTCCGGTGGTTTTATTTCGAAACAACAATTACTACAATTGTATAACCCGGTCCAATCATCTACTCAGTCGGTGTTTGAGTTCTTTTATTTTCTCAACACTGACCGGGTCAATACTACATAGTTCTGCTAACTCAACTGAAATCATATCTAGGAAGTGTGTCAATACAAGCATCTCTTCCAAGCGTGTATCTCCAGAAGCTAATAGATTGATAGGACTAAGTCCCATTTCAAGATAGAGATCATATGTTACATCAAACCTTCTATTGATTTTGGTGGATTCAAGACCACTTCTCAAAAAGACTGGTAAGACCGAACATCCATTTGTCTTTACAAAACTTTCAATCTCATTGTGATTGGCTTCAGGTAATTCTGAATGGAAAGCAAGCGCTTTAGAATTTTCATTAATCTGACATTTTGCTCTGTATGCTACCGGAGCTAGATGTCTAGCTCCAATGAATAATGGCGTCTTTCCAATGAAAGCTTCTGCAATCTCTTTTGGTGGGGCGAGCCACTCATTCCAAGTGTTGGATTTGTTGATAAGCACTTCTTCCAAATATTGAAAATTAGTTATCTTCAGACCTGCTAGGCTTTCCACGACAGGTAAGACTGCAGAGAATATGAGTGGTAGTGCTGCTCTAGGTTGAAGTCCTTCTGGTAAGTGAACGATTTGATGCTTGCTCTTTTGAGCCATTTTGCCTCCTGAGGTCATCAGTATAATTCTAGAACCAATCTCATTCGCCATAGATAATGCTGACAAGGTTTCTTCAGTATTTCCAGAGTAACTGATCGCAATTACCACCCACTTGTTATCAACATGGGTGGGAAGCAAATAATCTCTTGTCACACTAATTGGTATTTTTGCTTCTTTAGATAAGAGGGCTCTTACATAGTTGCCCGCGATGGAACTTCCTCCCATGCCCAAGAAGCAAATTCCATTCACTCCCTCCTTATGAAATTCTCTTGCAGTATTCAATATACTTGATTCAATTTGTAATGTGCTAAGTAATTGTGGGAAGTGGGTCACCAAATTTCTCATATTATCAGGCTTAATAGATGATAGAAGTTTCATTGTATTCGCTCTCTTCAAATCATTCGTACCTTAAAGATAATTGTTTCATATTATGTAGTTCTCAAATTAGACGATAACACTAAAGTAATGCGAATCATTCTCAATGAATATATCTGACTTGAATATGAGGACTAACCATGGGAATAATGAAGACAGCAGCTGTTAAGGGAATAATCCCTGCGGGTAACAAAGTAGGTGAACTAAGATCGAACCTAGTGCGTCTTATGACTGAGTTGCCAATAGTTTTGGAAGAGCGATTTGGAGCCGCAGGACTCGAAGCGGTTTCAGAGATATTCAGACGTCTAGGAGAGGAGGATGCGCAGGCAATGAAAGACCGTCTCGGATTTGGTGATACACTAAAAGATTCTCACGATGCTTGGGCGGTTATCGGTCATATAATGGGGGCTAAAATGGAAGCTGATTGGGTTTCTGATAATCGAGTTGAGTTTCATCATACCTACTGTCCTCAGTATGAATCTTTCCAGGAACGAGGTAAATTGTACTGCGATTCAGTATGTCTTCCTTATGTCAGCGCAATTGGGGCCATTGGTAAGGGTGTAAAAACCGACGTGGTTAAGGCTGCAGATGAAAATAGTCCATGTGTTAAAGGATTATCTAAAACATAGAATATTTGTGTGGACATATTGATTTCAGAACAAATCAAGTTCAAAGTTGGAGAATCTGAGCTTTCGGGAATACTAGAAAAACCAAGACCTGAAGTAAGTTCTGCAATCTTAGTACTCCATCCCCATCCACTGTATGGTGGTGCCATGAACAATCCTGTTGTTAGTTCTTTAGTTCATACTTTTCTTGATATTGATTTTGCAACATTTAGATTCGATTTCAGAGGAGTTAATATAAGATCAGATTATGATGGAATTCCAGGGGCTGTAGATGATACAGTTGCGGCCTTGAGATTATTGGAACATCATGGACTTAATTTGAAAGGGATTGCTGGGTATTCATTTGGCGGCTCTACAGCGTTACGATTTAGTACGACCAACAGAGTTGATTTTGTGGTTTCAGTTAGCTCTTCACTTGCTCTCTTTAAGGAAGGTGCCTATCAAGCAACGCAACTTGCTCGGATTGACTGTCCAGTACTCATGATGCATGGGGTTTCTGACTTGACAGTTCCTTTTGAAAATATGACTGACATCTCTGCGCAAATTAAAGGTGAAGTCAAATGTGTATCCATTGAAAACGAAGGTCACTTCTATCATCACTCTCTAACCCAAGTTCAAAATGAAGTAAAGTTGTTCATGGAAACTATGGGATTTTAACTGCACTCCCATGGGTAATTTTAAGAGCAATTCTTTTTGATGACAAGTAGGTGACTGATGGTGCTCAAGGCTTTAGTATTCGATATGGATGGTACTATTACTGAACTTGCGTTACCATTAGAGGCAATGAGGTCGGACACAAAGGATTACTATATTGCTAAAGGATTACCCGCTGAAATTTTAGAACCTGCTGATGGAATATCAAGTTCCACTGCAAAAGCAAGGGATTACTTTCTCTCCAATGGATACTCACATGATGACTGGATAATTATGGAGCGTGAAGTAGATATCATTCTCGATAAACATGAGGGGTCCGCAGCGGACAGTGCAGAACCACTTCCCGGAGCCCTTGAAGTAGTAGAGAAAATCCGTGCTCTAGGATTTCTCACAGCCATTCTTACGAACAATGGCCGGAGCTCTGTAGATAAGATAATGACGCAGATACCACTTGTTGATCACTTTCAAATCATTCAGACTAGACACGAGTCTCCTCTTCCCAAGCCGCATCCTGATGGCCTCCTTAAAATTATTGGAGACCTGGATGTGGGACCAGAAGAGGCTGTGTACATTGGTGATGCACTAATAGATGGTACAGCTGCGGATCGAGCGGGGATTGAATTCTGGGGTGTTGCAACAGGAGAAACTTCTGCTGGTGCATTATTGGACGCAGGGGCAACGCATGTGTTTGAATCACTTGATGGAATTCTTGAAGAACTTCAATCAAGAAAATAAGAAATGGTCTAAGAACATATGGCCATTTGTTAAGTATACATTTTCGATACTGACTTGTTGTTAAATCACATTCTAGTAAGTCTATTCGTCTTTCTAAGATTTTTGCAGTTAATAATAAATTTCTATCAATCTGGATCTTTTACTTGTATGAATTGTGATATAAAATCAATTGGAAGCGCAAAGGTTAAGTATGATGTTTAGAAAAGGATATATTTAATGAGAGTAGTTACCAGTTCAAGTACAAAAAACAGAACAACAGCTATAACAATAGAAGCTGATAAAGGAGAGGATCTAGCAGAATTTGAAGCAATGCTCGGATCCCATAAGTGGATACGCCAGAATGAATGCGGCGAACTTGAATCAGCTCCAGCTCATCGAGATCCTCCTCTTCTTTATGATAAGAGTATTGATCCGGTCTGGGATGGGA
>JABCTV010000143.1 GCA_018238205.1 Candidatus Thorarchaeota archaeon | reverse complement strand
TATATTTGCATTATTTTAATCAATTCTTACTTAGTCCGATATTCTTTAAGGGGGTGTTGTACTAATTATAATTAATTCGCAGAATTAGGAGTCCTGACAATGTCTACAGGGAAGTCCACAAGTACGTGGAAATACATAGGACAAAGAGTAATTCAAACCTTAATCATTTGGTTCATTATCATTACTCTCAACTTCATTATCTTCAGAGTTATGCCCGGAGATCCTCGCCAAGCATTACTAGGTGAGGGATTATCACCAGAACTTAGAATTGCTGTAATTGAAAGATTTGGTTTAGATAAGCCAATGATAGAGCAGTATTGGCTTTATCTTGTAAACCTCTTCAGAGGCGACCTAGGATATTCATTCTCCCACTTTGGTGAGCCCGTAATTGATACTATCTTTGCATTTCGATTCATGAATACATTTCTGCTAATGGGAGCGTCATTGGTTCTTTCGATTTCCATTGGAATGGCAGTTGGAGTTTACGCAGCTGCAAGACGTGATACTATTGTGGATACAGGTTCAACAGTCACGTTTCTTATTGCATATGCATTACCAGTATTTTGGATTGGTATACTCATACTCTACTACTTGGGCTTTCTATTGGACTTGTTACCAATAGCTGGAACAATCACGAGAGGTTATAATCATGCCAATGTTATAGAGTACATCATCGATTACACGCATCATATGATTGGTCCGCTCATTGTTCTAACTCTCTCTTTCATTGGAGGATTCTATCTCATTATGAGAGATACGGTCCTTGATGTATTTACGCAGGACTACATCTTAGCAGCAAGGGCGAAAGGGCTCAAAGAGAGAACCATTCTCTATGGTCATGCCATGAGAAATGCAATGCTACCAATGGTGAGTGTAATTGCTGTAAACATGCCATACCTCATTAGTGGAGCGATGATGACGGAATACGTTTTCAGTTGGAGTGGATTGGGTCTGCTAACATACAATTCAGTGCTATCAGTAGACTACCCTGTACTGCAAGGGGTCTTTCTGTTCTTAGCAACGATTGCAGTGCTATCCAACTTTGCAGCAGATATTTTGTATCTGTATTTGGACCCGAGGATTAGGTATTAATGAGGTGTATTGAACATGAATGAAAACATAATTGACAACAAAAGTTCAATTGAAATGTTACCAGAGAAGAAACCAATACATCTTAGAATTGTATCAATTGGTGCATTTCTAATCCTCACATTAGTTCTTCTAGTAATGATGGACTTGCTAATTGTAGCTCTAGCAGAAAATCTGGCAATTTCTCATGCAGGAATTGGAGAGTTAGTGACAGATGGTCCAGTATCTACTTACGTCCTAGCCATCCGAGCATCAGCAATCGTATGTCTTGCAATCTCAATTTGGTTTGGATTATTAGGAGAGAGGATGTACCTCCATACACCTGGTAGGATACTCCAGAAATTACTGATAATTATGGTCTGTATCTTGATCTTCATAATGTTTGGTATCGGTGTAGGTTCACTATTGACGTTTAGTGTCTTTTTCTGGAATCCAAAACAATTTGTGGACTGGAAAATAAGAAACTTGACAATCTACAGATTTGGATTTGTTGGAATAATCCTTGCAATCATGATAGGTGAAATGGTTTTTGGACAACCATTCCTTACATTACCATTGTCAAGTCTTCTTACACCTGCAGGTGCTTGGGCGATTTCGCTTATTCCAGGGTTCTTAGCAATTCCGCTCTACTTATTCCTACCCAAAGTAATTAGGGATATCTGGAATATGAGACCGAGTGTCGAAAACTTTTGGAAAGAATTTGTCTATCACCCAATGGGTATGCTAGGTCTAGTAATCATAGGATCAATAGTTTTTGTAGCAGTATTTGCACCGTTCATTGCACCATATTACTGGGCTAATCCTCCAGGCTCACCAATTAATTTGGATGAACTTCTTCAACCCCCAAGCGCAGAACACATTCTCGGCACGAATCATAGAGGAGAGGACATCTTTAGTAGGATTATCTACGGATCTCAGATTTCACTTCTAATTGGATTTGTAGCGAGTGTAGTTGCAGTATTCCTAGGAACAACTGTTGGTCTTATCGCTGGTTACTATGGTGGAATTCTTGATATTATTTTAATGAGGATTACTGATGTCTTCCTCTGTCTGCCAACTCTACCATTGATGCTGATATTCTTAGTACTGTTTGGACAAGGATTACAGAATGTTATCATTGTGATCGCTATCCTTGGATGGACAGGAACTGCAAGAATGGTTCGGAGCGAGGCACTCTCTTTACGGGAACAACCTCTAACTGAGGCGGCTCACGCTTTAGGTGCAAGTGACGGATATATTCTCATTCATCACATCTTACCAAACACACTTCCACTCATTCTCGCAAATATGATTTTGGGAGTAGTTACTGCCATTCTCAGTGAAGCAGGTATTGCATTCCTTGGATTCGTAGACATTCACGGTCAACCAAGCTGGGGAATCATTCTACACTGGGCATGGAAGAATGCAGCATTGTTAGCCAACAAGTGGTGGTGGTTCATACCCCCAGGTGTGCTAATCATGCTAACAACACTTGGCTTTGTCTTCATTAGTCATACTGCAGACAAAGTGGTCAATCCAAGGTTGCGAGGGAGGCGAAGCTAATTGGCAACGCACGATCCAGTTCTACAAGTCAAAGACTTAGCAACGTACTACTATCTTGGTGATAAAGAGCTGAAGGCCGTAGATGGTGTTAGTTTTAACATTGATGCAAAGAGAACTCTTGGATTAGCAGGAGAGTCAGGATGCGGCAAGACCACAACAGCATATAGCCTCATGCGAATTCTTGCAGAGAATGGAAAGATTACCAGGGGTAGTATCAATCTCGGTGGTGTAGACCTCACTAAACTCTCAGATGAGGAAATGAGAAGAATCAGATGGAAGAAAGCATCAATCGTATTCCAATATGCGATGAATGCATTCAATCCAGTTTTACGAATCGGGCGTCAGATTGTGGAAGTAATCCAGGAAAAGGATGACTATTCGAAAGAAGAAGCAGTCAATATTGTATCCGATCTCTTTGATGAGGTTGGACTAAAACCTGAAAGACAGACAGATTATCCACATGAGTTTAGTGGAGGCATGCTTCAAAGAGCAATTATCGCTCAGGCACTAGCGTGTGATCCTCAACTGATCATTGCTGATGAACCCGTCACTGCGTTGGATGTTATCGTACAAAACAAGATACTGGACCTCTTGAGGAAATTGCAGGAGAAATACAATCTAGCAGTTCTCTTCATCACTCATGACTTGTCAGTGGTGGCTGAGAATTGTCATGATGTGGGTATCATGTACGCTGGCAACTTAGTTGAGGTGGGTAATGTGGAAGCAGTTTTCAAACGGAGTCTGCACCCATATTCATACAAACTCATCGGGGCATTCCCAAGTGTTGTAGGACCAAAGAAGAGACTCGAGTTCATACCTGGAACTCCACCGAATCTCATGAATCTACCAACAGGTTGTAGGTTTCATCCTCGCTGTCCTTTCGCGACAGCGAAATGCGCAACTGATGTACCTGAATTTCGGGAAATACACGACGGACACTTTGCGAAATGTCACTATGCAGGTGAGCTTGATCTTGGAGGTGGTGCGTAATGGCATCTTCAGAACCAATTCTCAAGGTAGATGAAGTCAGAAAGTGGTTCCCAGTTAGAAGTGGGCTTTTTTCATTCGGGAAACCGTCTAAATATGTGAAAGCTGTAGACAACGTGAGTTTTCAGGTCGAGAAAGGTGCCTCATTAGCGATAGCAGGGGAGTCTGGCTGCGGCAAGACTACGCTTGCACGGACTATACTCCGTCTTATCGAACCCACTGGCGGTGCTGCCTATTACAAAGGTGAAAACATCTTTGAGATGAATCGACTTCAACTGAGTGAGCTTAGGCTGCAAATGCAACTGATTTTCCAGAACCCATTCGAGGTATTAGACCCTAGACACACAGTTCTCGATCTTGTCGGTGAAGGGTTGAACATCCACAAACTCGAGGAAAGTGATGAAGTCCTTCATGATAGAGTCATTTCAGCTCTTGAAGATGTTAGACTTATCCCGGCAGAGGACTTTGCAACGAGGTATACTCACGAACTGTCAGGTGGACAACTCCAGAGAATAGCAATTGCCCGCTCGCTCATTCTAAAACCAGACCTGATTATTGCGGACGAACCGGTTTCAATGCTTGATGCAAGTATTCGTACTGAGGTTATGAATCTCATGACAGATTTGCAGAAGGAGAAAGATTTGACATACATTTTCATTACTCATGACTTAGCACAGGCTCGGTACGTTGGTGATTATTTGATCATCATGTATCTGGGAAGGATTGCTGAGATGGGTCCTATGGAAGATGTCATCCACAAACCACAACATCCCTACACTAAAGCATTGGTGTCAAATATCCCGATTCCAGACCCAACCGTGAAAAGAGAGCGAATCATGTTACCTGGAGAAACTCCTACTCCAATCGACCTTCCACCGGGATGTCGATTTAAACCACGATGTCAAGAATTCGGTCCCCAATGTAAACCGGAAGAACCACAGCTTCGGGAAGTAGCACCGGGACATTTTGTAGCATGCTGGTTTGAATAATTGAAAATCTGGAGGATACTACGGATAATCGTTAAGCATCCTCCAGAAAAGTATCAGTTTTATCAGTCCTCAAGAATGTGTTCATGTGAGAAAGATGATAGAAGACGTATCAAAAAAAAGTGATTGGAGAGCTCTCACCTCGGTTTATAATTCATCATTTTTGTGTAGTCTTGGATTCTTTGTCGTGAGTTTTCTGATTCCAATAATCGCATACGGAAATATGGGTGCATCTGCTACAGAAGTCGCCTTGGTTTTCTCATTGTTTACGCTGGGTACTGCAATCTTCGCTCCAGTAGTCGGAAAATTTGCTAAGAGGGAGCGCAGACGAAGCTCAATTTTCATTGGCACAGTTATACGGGCTATTGCATATGTAGGCATGGCAACATCAGTGGTCGTAGGAAACAAGTACATCTTAATCCTCAATAGCTTGATCTGGGGAATTGGAGCTGCATTCTATAGGGTCGGGAGCGATGCTGAAATTTCTGAGCGTGTACTGCACGAGAATCGAGCGGAGGCATTTGGTAAAAGAGCGGCAGCAAATGGAAAGGGTAGCGTTGTAGGTGCGTTTGTTGGATTTACAATTCTCATGTCTTCCCCGGATTCTGGAATAGTCTTAGTATTTCTTTTCTATTCAGTAATGAATCTAGTAGGTGGCATAATAGTAATCACAAATAGACCGCCACTAGAATCGTTAACTGAAAGAGTTACTTCACTCAATGCCAAAGGTTTCATCGGTTTAGGAATAGCAGCACTTGTCTTAGCGGCAGCGATTGATACATTCATCTCTGCACTTCTATCACCATTTGTTGAGCTATATATCATTGAGATGTTCACTACGGATTTGGCACTTATTGCGCTCATTTACCTTCCAGGAGGAATTATCTCTGGCGTCTTTGGAGGACATTTGGGTAGATTCGCAGACCATAGGAACAAGGTTCTCATCGTTTCAGCTGCAGTCTTCATTGGAGCAATTAGTACACTAGGTCTTGTATTCATGCCAGTAATTCTTCCTTGGCCCTATAACCTTCTTTCAATTGCGATTCTCTTTAGTATAGGAAGTGTCACGGGGATAATGGCCTATACGGTCATGTCATCTATTTTTGGAACGGTATATCAAGGAAGAGCTAGTGAAGGGTTTGGAATGTTTGAAGCTGTAATGGGCTTCTCACGATTCACGGCACCATTAGTAGGAGGGCTCCTTTGGGATTTCTTGGATCCATCTGCACCATTCATTCTAGTTGGTTTCTCAGGATTTCTCTTGGTGCCCATCTACGTATATGGCATGAAGCAGTATGAACGAATAAGATTAGAACAATCTTCAGAAATAGACAATTCATAATGCACAAGGAATATAACAAACGAATCTTGCAGCAATTCATACCAGAAACGAGAGTGTGAATTCTCATGGTTGTTCGAGTAGGAATTAACGGATTTGGAAGGATTGGAAGAGGTTTCTTACGTGCGGTTCAAGGCAACAAGGATTTTGATATTGTTGCGGCAAATGATCTCACTGATGAGAAGACCCTCGGCCATCTATTACGCTATGATACAGTGATGGGCCGCTTTGATGGTACTGTTGAAACTGGCAAAGGAAAAATCACAGTGAATGGCGATGAAATCAAGGTTCTTTCAGAGAGAGACCCTGCGAAACTTCCTTGGAAAGAATTGGGTGTTGACATCGTTATCGAGTCGACAGGATTCTTCAGAAAGAAAGAGGACGCAGAGAAACATCTCGCTGCTGGAGCAAAGAAAGTCCTGCTAAGTGCACCAGGAAAGGGAGACATGTTCACAGTTGTCTTAGGAGTGAATGATGAAGGATATGACCCTGCTAATCATCATATCATCTCAAATGCTTCCTGCACAACAAACTGTTTGGCACCACTAGTGAAGGTAATCGACGAAACATTCGGTCTACAGAAGGGTCTCATGACTACAATTCATGCAGTGACCAACGATCAACGTATGCTGGATATGCCTCATAGTGACTTGAGAAGAGCTCGAGCAGCTTGCTGGAACATCATTCCAACTACAACTGGAGCAGCAAAAGCAATTGGTCTTGTCTATCCCAAAGCAAAAGGAAAGCTGGATGGAATGGCAATGCGTGTTCCGGTAATGGATGCGTCAGTTGTTGACCTCAATGTGACGGTGGAGAAAGAAGCAACAGTCGAAAGTGTGAATGCAGCCTTCAAGAAAGCAGCAGATAGCGGCAATCTATCTCCTTATCTTGCTTACATTGACGAACCACTAGTCTCTTCAGACTTCATTGGCGACCCTCATTCATGTAGCTTTGATTCAGGTTTCACAACAGTAATGGGAAATATGGTGAAGGTTATTGGCTGGTACGACAATGAGCAAGGATACGCTACCAGAATGGGAGACCTAGCAGCTTTCGTAGCAAAGAGATTGTAATTAGAATCAAGAAACGAGTTCCCATCTAAGGGAACTCCTTATTCTTTTTGCAGCAAAAGGATTGTCATAATTTATGGATCCTATAAGTAGAATTGACTCAACAATAAATCAGCTTTTTTTCAGAGGTATCAATGCTACAAGTTTAGCAAAAGATTCTGATTTTGAGTCTGTGGTCCATCTACTTATTCACGGTTCACTTCCCTCAGCTAATCAACGAGATGAAATTATAGCTCGAATGTTAGCATTTAGAGACCTCTACTCTAAGGAAATGGATTCAATCCAGTCACTTGCTAGTAATCTCAACACACTCAAAGAACAACATTCTCTAGAAACGCATGATACCCTTCTAGCGTTTGTATCTATATCCGCGATTGTTGCAGCCAAATCGTTTGCAGAATCAAAGGGTCTCGCTAAAGTGAGTGCAAATCCAAATCTGGGTCATGCCGCCAATCTCCTCTGGATGACCAGTGGAAATGAACCATCCACTCAAGATGCAAGTGATTTTCAGTCCTGCTTGATACTTCATATGGATGATCC
>JABCTV010000027.1 GCA_018238205.1 Candidatus Thorarchaeota archaeon | reverse complement strand
ATACACCACAAGTAAACGCGCTAGAAGAAAGTAACGAGGTCGTAGTGATGATTCACAGTACCGTCCTCTTGAGGACAAAAAGTAGTAGAACAATCGCATCTACTCAATACTGGACAGTAAAAGTACCGCGAAAGGATATCAAAGAATTTTTGAAAGCCCGGCAAGAACTATTCAAGGGTGCAAAAGGGAAAAGAGGCATCTCACTGAATGTTGGTGGCAACAAGTATTTTGGACAGAATGTTAGCCCTGATATCCTACTTGTTTTCATAACAGATATCGATGAGAACGACCGCATGGTGACGGAGAAGATTACTGCAGCTGCAAAAGCACTTGATGAAATAGTGAAGCAGAAGAAGATTCCATTCGTCAAGAATAATTATGAAACTCTAATCAACCCCTTTGTCCATTCAAAACTAAAAGTTGCATTGGTTGGAGAAGGCGGTGTTGGTAAAACAACTACATTGCATCTTCTCATGGGTAAGATTCCTCCAAAGCAGTATATTCCTACTATTGCACTCGCTATGGATGTGATTGAGAATATTCATTTTGCAAATTACTCCATCGTTTTATGGGACTTCGCAGGTCAAGAACGGTTCAGAAAACTTTGGAATCTATATTTCCTTGGAGCAGATATCGTATTCTTACTTACTGATTCAACATTGAGGAATATTCTGATATCAAAAGATATGTTCCAAATGATTCGTCGTGATGCACCTCATGTCCCCATCATTGCCATTGCCAACAAGCAGGACCTTCCAAACGCCTTAGACCCATCGATTATAGAACGCATGATTGGAGCTGAAACGCATCCGTTAATTGCGATAGATCTTGCATTTAGAAATAGTATGTTGAAACTCCTCCTCGATACTGTTGCCAGACATGTCAATATTCCAGTACCAGACCTCCCCATCGATGATCTTCTCAGATTCACTGAAGGAGATATTGTTTCAGAAGAAGTGGAACAGTAACTGAGAACATCTCACAATCTTTCTATATATGTTACAACCCGCCCCACAATGGTATTAAGGATTGGAATACCAGTAGGAAATATACACCATGATATACAGTACCGTCTTGATCAATGCAGCAAGCCGGCGTAAGATTGCTTCTTCTGAATACTGGGCAGATCCAATTCCACGAGCAAAAATTAACAAGTATCTCCGTGAATTCAACAGTCTGATTGAAAAATCTGAACGTCTAAAATACAAACCAGTTGTGCTTGAAGAGTTCAAATTTTTTAGTCGAGAATGTGGTACTGGAATAGTCATTTTTGTAACAGACCTTCATGAATCAGATGATGATATAATCAACAAGATAAATCGTGCCGCTCAATCACTGAGGTCAATATTAGGCAAGGAGAAAACAGGATACATTAAGAAACACTATGACGAGATAATGTCCCAATATATCTACAGTCCTTTAGTGATTGCTTTTGTTGGAGAAAGTGGTGTTGGAAAAACATCGTTATTACATCTACTTATTGGAAAACAGGCCCCTGAGGAGCATATACCTACAATCTCTCTGAACATGGAAACTTTGGAAGAACTTCGTTTTGGTAGCTATCAACTCTTAGTGATAGAATTTGCTGGTGATGATCAATATGAGCGAATGCGAGATTTCACAGTTATTGATATGTTCTTCCTAATTACCGATTCCAGTCTGAAGAATATTATTTCTGCAAAAAACATGTATTCTCAAATTGTGAAAGACTGTCCAGATATCCCAATAACAGTAATTGCTAACAAGCAAGATTTAGCTAACGCCTTAGACCCATCTGCTATAAGCAAGGTAATGGGCATTGAAGCCCGATCTATGGTTGCTGTAGACTTAGCATTCAGAAATAAATTACTTGGAAATCTTACAGAAGTACTCTGTAATCATTTTGATTTGGAAGTCCCAGAAATTCCTTCAGAAGAGCTGCTCAGTTTCATTTAGCAAAAGGGCGATTCGTTATCACTAAAGACAAACCCAAGAATCATATTTCCACGTACTTCATCAAATTTGTACACTCCAAATCTAATAGTGTCCGTTCCATTCATACATGTTATTTGTCCCGTACTAAGAAGATAGTGAAAATATGTTCTGCATTGCTGTCGAATTTTAGAGAATAGATTCTTGTACCGTTTCCTTTGAGAAGCCCGAATTCCCCACCTTGTAAATATGAATCTGTTAGCTAGACTATTACTGGATATGAGCATACTTTTTCTCTTTCTCGTGGACTGCTTCATCAATGCTTCATGAAGATACTTCTTCAATACATCGGGAATAGCAGCTAGAACAGATGGCGTGATTTTAGGTTCGGTTAACAAAATGCTCCCTATACGATAATATCTTTCTCCTCCCTTTAAGGTCCTGTACAAAAGTAGTATCTCTATGACAATGATTATAAGTATCGCAAAAGAGGCGAACAAGCCTCTAGCCAGTTAGAATGAGGATAACGACCATGTCTCAAGAATACAAACATATCGTACGTGTCGCAAGCGCAGACATAGATGGCCAAGAGAACCTACTCCAAGGATTAACAAAAATTAAGGGAGTGGGTCTTAGAATATCTAAGTCCATCATCAATCAGCTAGAACTAGATCCAAGTCAAAGGTTAGGCTACATTACCGATGAAACCATTGCTGGTATTGAACAAATCATCAAAGATCCTGTAGCTGCTGGTTTGCCTGATTGGTACGTAAACAGACCTAGAGACAGAATGTCTGGAAGGATGATGCACTTGATTGGTTCAGATCTTGATTTTGCACATAGAAATGATATTGATAGACTTCGCAGAATCAAATCATGGAGAGGTACAAGACATTCGCTCGGTCTTAAGGTGAGAGGCCAACACACTAGAACAACTGGGCGCGGTGGAATGGCAGTAGGTGTTTCAAGGAAGAAATTATAGACAGGGGTTATGAAGAATGGGTGATCCGCGCAGACAGAAAAAGAAGTACGTTGTTCCGAAGCGTCCTTTTGATACCGAGAGATTCGAACAAGAGCTTGAGCTTATAGGAGCATTTGGTCTCAGAAATAAGAGAGAACTATGGAGGCATAGTACTGAGCTTTCAAATTACAGAAGACAAGCAAGACAGATGCTTGCAGTACCTCCATCTGAACGACAACAGATTGAAAAAGAACTCGTTGATAAACTCGCAAAAATCGGAATTCTTACCGAAGAACCCTCTCTTGACCGTGTTCTCGACTTGACACTTGAAAATATTCTTGAGCGTAGATTACAGACCATTGTGTTTAGAAAAGGGATGGCCGCATCCATGCACCATGCCCGACAACTTGTAGCACATGGTCACATTGGACTAGACAGTGCTAGAGTTACAACTCCTGCAAGATTAATCACCATGGGAGAAGCAGACCGAATTGAATACACAAACAAATCTTCACTAAATGATCAATCACACCCAGCACGAATTGCAGCTTCTGATGCTGCAACGAGAGTGGTGGCTCCTCCAGAAGAATTTGATGATCGTTCTAGAGGGCGTGATGGTCGTCGTGGTGATCGCCGAGGTGGGCGACGCGATACCCGTCGTGGTGCACCTACACCTCCAGCACGTAAAGAAGAAGAGAGCAAAACTGAACCAGTGAGCAACGAAGAGGTTGCACCAATCGGAGATGAGAAACTTGAGTAAGGAAAGTAAGGCTGACAAGTGGGCAGTAGCACACATTTTTGCGTCATACAATGATACTATCATTACCATCACTGACATCACAGGCGCAGAAACCCTTGCTCGATATACAGGTGGAATGATGGTAAAAGCAGACAGAAATGAATCATCACCCCATGCAGCTATGCAAGCAGCATTTCAAGCAGCCCGAGAGGCCAAAGATAAGGGTGTATTCGGAATTCACATCCGTGTTCGTGCCCCTGGTGGCCATGGTCCAAAGACTCCCGGTCCTGGTGCTCAAGCAGCAATCAGAGCACTTAGTAGGGCAGGTCTAAGAATTGGTATTATTGATGAAGTCACTCCTATGCCACACGATGGCACAAGGAAACGTGGTGGACGCCGCGGAAGACGAGTCTAAATTAACCAGCTAATATCTGACACATTTTCAGAATTTCAAGGGATATACCAAATATCTACCAAATCTACTGGATTTCCTGTATTATTCATATTCATTCTAGAGAGAGGACGTGTAAGGTGTCTTTGTGCCCTGAGAGGCGGTAGAAAAAGTCCGGTACTGATTTTTCTCTCAATCTGATTCTCAATCTTTTTTCCTTTAGGGTCTCTGTGTCCACATTTGGCACATTTGAAACCCTTCCCAGTTCCAGCACTCTTTAGTCGCTTCATACATGTTGGACAGATAGGATTCTGCAATTGAATGTCTGGTGCAAGATAGAGAATCTCTAGACCTTCTAAATTAAGTGTGAGTCCGTGCGTTCTAGATTTTGGTCGAACACTTGCATGAACCTTAATCTCATCATCCATGTGCAGGTTTGCGGCAGTATCCCGAAATTGTCGTGTTGGTTCATAGACGGCACAATCAATTCTTGAAGTGTCATCCTTAATTCCAAACACAACAAAGCCACCCTCGAAGATTTGTGGAGATTGATCAACATACCCTCTAACCACTGCTGCCATGTATGGACGAAGGTCACTGATTCTTACTTGGTTAGATAGATGTTCGCCAGTTGCTTGATTTGTCCTAAATACCATCCATCTCTCAACACCCTGTGTACTCGTCACAAGGGAGGCGGCTTCAATAACATCCTTTGCGGTTTCTCCACGTATACCATATAGGACTGGGTCGGGACCATGGGGTTCTATCATAATCCGATTTGCGTCGTCGAGGTTAGAGAATACACGGTTTCCCATGATACGGTCCATCTCAATGACGGATTCAATATTGACACCGCGTTTACCAGATTGGTCCATACTACGATAAGCTAAGTACTCGTATGTGTAATCTTTGTCCAAGGTATTTCCAACTGCGGAGAGGGCTCCGACTAGTCCCCTACCATTTCCTAGGGTGAAGTGAGTGATATTGTATCGTTCAATAATTCGCTGCGCCAATTTTATAGGAATCGTACGCCACAATGCCTGTTTCGAGAATTTTCGAATTTCTTCAGAAACCTTTCCAGTAATAACAACGAGACCTGGATTTGTGTTAGGATAGGTCTCATCTGCATAGTCTCGAATCATCTGTTCAATTAGTGGAATTAGTTTACTAATCGTTTCGCTCTGAGCCTTGAAACGAAGGGCAACAGCTCCATTCCCTCGTGTTCTAAATGGAATTCCAGGGTTCAGACGAATCAGATTAGGATAGTCTAACCACTCTACGGATTGCTTGGATAGTAGCTCCACTAACAGACTTGCGAAATGTGTTGTGCATCTACCACTGGGATCATCAATATCATCTAGTCCGATATGAAAATCTTCCAAGCTCATTTGTCACGCGTCCTACACTTATCACAGATTGTCGATTCATCTTTCTTTGTCCCGTGGTCTTCACATACGAGCCTACCGCACAGATTACAAGCTCTTGATGCAAGGTAGTCATCACATAGGAAACACTTTGCTTCTTCACAACTCAGACAAATTCCACTTGATTGTACAAAGCACTCCTTGCAGATAAGAGCCCCACACATTTTGCACCGTGATTCTTGTGAAATATCATCTCCACAAATCTCACAGGATGCGTCATGTGTATAGAGCATTTTGAAATTCCTCTCTGCTAAGGCTTATGAAAACACAGAAATCCTTTGCCATTTTACATTAACTGTAAGCTTTGAGGTTAAATGATGCAACCTAGAGTCTTGATCTATCATGCTCAGCAGTGTGACCCAAAGAAGTGTACGGGGATACGACTCAGTAGGATGAAAAAGGGGAAGATTCTCAAGACCATGAAACAGATACCTCCTCGAGCAGTAGTGCTCAATCCCGTATCTGAAATTGCATTTTCAAAGGCAGACAAAGATGATCTCCTCAAATCTGGTCTTGTTGCTTTAGATTGTTCTTGGAAGCAAGCTGAGGCAATCTTTGCAAACTCAAGACTAGGTTCACAAAGAGCCTTACCCTATCTTCTCGCAGCAAATCCAATCAATACATACAAGCCAATTAAATTATCAACAGCCGAAGCTGTCGCAGCTGCTCTCTACATAGCTGGATTCAAAGAGCAAGCTGAAGACACTATGTCAGTCTTCAAATGGGGTCCATCATTCATCACACTGAATCAGGAACCTCTTGACGCATATGCAGAGTGTTCTACCAGTACAGAAATTGTTCAAGTACAGAAAGAGTTCATGGATGCTCAAACTAGGTGAAGAGAAAGTGTGGCTCTGGTCCAGGGAGTATCTACCTAGACTCTAATTCACTCATCAATTTGAATTCCTGCAGGCTGCTTTTTTACGTTCATCCGAATCTTTCTCCTACATATGAATACCAAAATCAGAAATGTGTAGATCACAGTAGATACAATGCCTACTAATATCGAGATATTCGGCATGAATAATCCACCCCCTAATATTCCAGGGATTATGATGAATCCTGAAGGTAAATGAGGTCCTAGAGAATTTCCTGTGACTGTTCTTGCAACAGCCCCTCTCCATCCAGCAGCCCAGCCATGAGTTTCATTGATGAAATCTACTGATTTAAAGTGATAGTTCGGACATTCCTGCTCATACCAAGAGTTGCCACCATCAGGAGTGTAGATTACCGCTGGCCCGATTCCTACAACCCATCCATGTTCAGAGTCTATGAACTCAATATCATCATAGTATGAATTACTAGGTACTTGTATCCGTGCGACCCGTGGGAAATCACACAGGGTTCCATTTACTTGATGTGAAAAAGATTGGTAATGAAGAATCCACCCTTCATCCTCAGTGATAAATGAAATGCCTCGAGTGCTTCGTGAATCCACAACTTCCCAAGTAATTCCCCAATCTTCACTGAGATAATAGCCGTCAGAGGTAGCAACCCTGACTGTTGCAGCTGACAAATGGAAGTCATGTATTGAATTGTGTTGATAACTCCAATTGATACTGCTCTGCCAAGAGATTCCACCATCAATTGTTCTATACAAGCTGTGTGAATCCCCAACCATTCCATGAGTGGTGTTATAGAACTCAACTATATCCGGAACGGTATCTAGACTATACACATTTACCCAAGTCACTCCACCATCTACACTGTGACGGAGCGGTCCATAACCACTAACCCAGATATTCAATGGAGTAACCACGGATAATTTGAAAAATCCAAGGCCAGTTGTTGTAAGACTAGCGCTCCAAGAATCACCACCATCAGTGGTTTGGAGAAGAACATTGTATCCTAATAACCAGCCATGTGTTGAATTGAGAAATTCTATATCTCTAAAATCCTCATTGATATACTCTTCTGGAACTGATAGCGATTCCCACTCTGCAAGAGGGCTTCCGGATGGACTTGCTGCTACAAATACTCTGGATAAACCAGTTGAGATAATGAATACAATGAAGCAAGTAGCTATCAACTGCGTTGCAGACAATGATAAGAGAGATCGTTTCTCGTAGCTTGGTTTAGATTCCATCATCTTTTGCGAGAACTCCCAGTAGAAACAGACCAATGAAATGTAAAAACCTTATCGACCTGCGTATCAATGATGAATTGTAAAAAGCGTGGCTCTGGTCCAGAGAGTAGCCCCAATTTTGTTCTGCCCAATTCCATTGCAAGAAAAGGACTTTGTTATAACTAATTCCAGCTTAGCTCTCTACAAGTTTCTCCATTTCCTAGATAGATATGGATAATCCTCATTGTACGGAGGATCATATTTCTGAACAAGAAGAACCTCTGCATCTTGAATCTGATTTTTTTGTAGAGTGAACCACGCGATAGAACCAAATGGAATTCGAATTTCTGTTTTGTAGAGACCCTCATTATCCCACGGAATCAATCGTCCCCGCAAGTACCTACTCTTGCCAATATATTGAAGAGTAGGACCCCAATAAAGAGCATAGACACCCGGTTCATTTGGAATTTCTAAATAGTTAGACTTCCTACAAGTCCCCCATTCAAACACGTTGATTCCTTTTTTTGTGAGAAATCGACGCATCCATCCTGCACTTGCCATGACAACTCATCCTCAAATGTATTGAACAAATCACTACACAGTACCACCGTTAGATGGACTACTTAATCTAGCAGGAAATAGAAGTTCTAATTAAGTGTGGCTCTGGTCCAGTGAGTAGCCCCAATTTTGTTCTGCTCAATTCAGTTGCCCGAAAAGAGCTTTGCAACATCGAACTAAGCTTCCTACCCTACACCTCAGGCCAGCACATCGGCGGTGTATTCTTGGAATTGCTACACAGTGTTGGGCCGTTTCAACCGGTCCGAACTGATCCTCAACAGATTCAAGCTCTGTATCATAGTCGCATCCAGTCCGGGGGTGTCGTTTCTGTTCCCAGAGCGAGGCTCTCGCCTCCTTCCTTTCGTAGGACTGTTACTGGCATGTAGTTGGGAGTTTCCTCAGCTCTCAACCCGAAGGTTGAGTACCGTCAGTCGCGCTTCTGCTCCAAAGCCACAGTTATTTCTGAAAAACTAATGATAAAAAGATGATTACTTGGAGGTTTTTGGGTCTTCATCAGAACGCTTCTTCCACATCTGTGGATATCTACCTCGAATCATGAGAACACGTTCACTCTTCGCAATAATTCCGCTCTTGGCTTTGGCTATTCTCTCACTGCTCTCAGTACTTCGAGCGAGGGCAATAACCTCATCTTTCAGGGTCTTTATTGCAATCATGTCACCTTTCTTGACACCAGAGCTCAATGCAATTACTCCTGTCGCAGCAAGGTTTGCACCGTGACAGATTGCATCCACCGCAGAGTCTCTTACTCTGATGAATGGGAGGTGACCTATACCAAACTCAACTGGAAGTAGATACCTTCGCAAAAGGCTCTCATCACCCTCTTCCTTCCAGTAGATGAATGCATCTTTGAGATCATAGAGTGAGCAAAGGTGTTCGTCTTCACGGAAGTTACCAACTCGGGTTCTACGTAGCTCTCTCATGTGTCCTCCGACACCAAGAGCTTCACCGATATCAAAACAGAGTTTTCGAATGTAGGTACCAGCCTGACTACCTACACGAAAGAGAACTAACCGTCCCTTGATTTCGATGATATGATTGTAATAGACCTCACGAATCCTCAGAACTCTTTTCACAGAAGATCGGAGTGGAGGTTTCTGGTAGAGCTTGCCAACAAAATCATTGACAACACGTCTAATGTCATCATCGTCAGCATTGTGATGTAATTCCAGTACACCGATGTATTCCTTTCCTGCATGAAGGAGAGCTTGCATAGCCTTGGTAGCATTTCCAACTCCAGTTGGTAAGACACCTGTCACTCCCGGGTCAAGGGTTCCACCATGACCTACTTTGTCTACATTCAGTATATTTCGGACCCAGGTTGCTACTTCATGGCTAGTGGGCCCTGCAGGCTTGTCAAGGACAACTACACCATTTTCAAGAAGGTATTCGATTGGCAGATTATCTAAAGATGAAAAACCGTATTCAGGATTCGTGGTGCTTGATGCTTTAACAATCAGTTCACGCGGCTGGTCTGCTGGCAATATGCCTTCCATTTACAGACACTCCTAACACGGGAAAGTAATCTAAAGTGTGAATCGGATTTTCTTTCGGAACTTCTCGGTGAGACCTGCATCTGCTAATGCTTTCTCAACAGCCTCATCATCTGCGCCAGTAGAGATTTCAAGAATGGTTTCCAAGGGTTCCAAATGTCGGATATTGCAGAGGCGACGTCTGACTCCACTGATATTCTTTGGGCCAGTTACAATAACAAAGTTTTCCTCTTTCGCTTCAACAACAACACAGTGGCTTCCAGCTTCGCGGCCAACCACTTTAACACAAATTCTACCTGTTTCGTACATTGTCATTTTAATACACCTCGCCGGGTCCTAAGTCTACATCCGAGTCGCCTCGTAGTATCATCCCTATGGACTGGGAGAATATCGCCTTTTGCAAAAGATAACAATATGAGCCTTCCGCTAGAGCGAGAAGTATGTGAATTTGTTCTATTTATTTGCAAAGAAGGTTTCAATAGCTGTTGTAACAATCTCTGTAACTCCTTCAAGGTCGTATTTGCCTGTATTTAAAATTAAATCATAAATTGAGAGATCTGAGATATCAACTTTGTAATATTCAAAGTACCTTGCTTTTTCACTGCCTTCGCGAGCAATGGTTTCTTTTCTTGCGAATTCAAAATCAGTTCCATCTCGTTCTGCGATTCTTTTGATTCGAACCTCAACAGGTGCTGTCAGAAGTATGCTTAGGTCTGCATGCTCCCCTGCCATCCAAGCTGCTAACTGGCCGTCTATGACTGCATTGCCTTCCTGAGCTGCAGTTTTTTGAGTGTTATCAATTAATTTATCGATTTCCAAATCGCCCTCTGCAATTCGGCTGAATTCCTCCAGAGTTAAGCCTCTCTCTTCGGCCAATTGACGAAAAATAATTCCAGCAGAAATCCTTCTCAAACCAAATTTCTGGGCAATAGAATCCGCAACCGAACTCTTCCCGGTCCCATGAAGTCCGCCAATTGTAATGACTCGCTTCATCGTTCTACTCTCGAGTTGCATTTATGATTCCACGACGCAAAGCTTTCGAGGATATCGCTCCACCATATGGTCGATTAGGGCGTTTGGATGATTTACTGGACTGCCTACTGAGTCTATACATAGATTCTTTCGGTAATTGTAGTTTAGCTCCAGTCACAGGACATTTTCCACCACTTTTGTAGAATTTCTGTCTGTGTACTACTCTTCTACCGCCAGGAGTTCTGACGATACGATTTGCTCTTCCTCTTGTAAGTAGACCTGGTCGTGGCATTTGAAACACCCTTATTATATCGGGACTCCTTTTTGTTCACTTTTAAGCAAAGCGGTGGGACCTTTCATTCTCATTTATGTTTGAGGTGTCATCACTTGGGTACCCATAATTCTCTGGAGGATACTTGACATTCCCAGACCAACTAGGAAATAGAATCCCCAGTATGTCATTCCAAACCCTGCAAGTGTTGTAGTTCCAATCATTCCGTCAAGAAATGGAAGAATCGTATCAATATTGAAGGGAAGGATTGCAACAATACTATCACTACCGTCAGGATTGGTAAAGAAGCTTCGAAGTATAGTGAATATCAGCATAAATGGAATCATGAAGATCAGGGATGGTTTACATCGAGAGCTCATCTGTTCCTTTTGTATTCTATCGATGTATGCTTTCCGTCTCTTCACTTTCTTCATCAGTTTCTCATTCTGAGTTTTCCTGGCTTCTTTCTCCATCTCTTGGTGTTGCTTGATCTCAGCCTGGTAGCGATTCAGTCTACGCATATCTGTGAAGCGTTTCATGGCAAGATTACTCAATGTAGATACAGTAAGTGAAACTGCCAATATCAATACTGCAGAGTATGGGATAGGTTTCGCAAACGCGAATACAACACCGAACCAAACCATAAAGTCACCGAAGAAATCTTGCATACAGATTTTACTCCATTATTGTTTCAGCTAGTTCCTTAGCGGCCTCTTCAACTTTGCCTTCACGGTTTTTAATGATACGGACTGTTGAACCAGTAATAGTTCCAACAGATACAGCTGCACCACGGCACATCTCTTGATGTATCTGAATGTCAGTTATAGCCTGTGAATCACGTGTCCTAGTTTCATCACTAGTCCGTCTACCAGCAATTTTCTCAGAATCAGCCTCTACTAGCACTACTGTCTTTGGTTGAATTGCTCGAACCACCCACTCTGGAAGTCCAATCAGGTACCCATTATTTGTTTGAATAAGCGT
Organism: Candidatus Thorarchaeota archaeon; assembly: GCA_018238205.1. GTDB lineage: Archaea > Asgardarchaeota > Thorarchaeia > Thorarchaeales > Thorarchaeaceae > SMTZ1-45. Next base: position 13,948 of record JABCTV010000027.1, on the reverse strand, counting down.
GTGCGTGTCGACAATCACTCGTGCAGATTTTGCCTTCTCAGCGATGGCTTCACCAGCCAGTTTTTGATTTGCACGCTGTTGCCCGGTTGGCATCTTCCTCATTTCATCACGGTCTTTCACTTGGCCAGCTTTCACAGACACTTCGAACATCTCAGTTCCAAAGTTGAGAACAATAACATCCTCACCATGCTGCTCTTTGACCAAATCTACTGCAGTGTTGATCACTGTAGTCTTTCCAACGCCCGGTATACCTGTCACAATGACTACGTTTCTAGACTCGCTCATCGGGTGGTTTCACCTTCATTCGATGGTTTGGTCGGTTGGTCAAATGAGCTGGTTATAATTCCTTCTGTGGCTCAAAAAATAAATGGTGGACACTTATTAGTAGATGATTCTGACATGCCAAGATACCTATGGTCCAGCTTGATGAACTATCATCCCGAATTGTTACAGATACAACTACTCAACGAACAAGCAGGTCATGTACTCTAGGTGGGATTTTGTTAGATTCAAGTGTTATTGCAGTCGAATCGGGTAGCTCACTCGACATAGGAGTATCTTTACGTTCTGCACTTGAAAGTCAATTCAACCTTCCAATCAGTCATTTGTTCTTGACCCATACACACCCAGATCATCGAAACGGAATGATGGCTTTCAAGGACACCACTCTCATAGCTAGTTCGAGATGTATCGAAGATATACCTAGAAGTGTCAAGCTCGGCAGGTGGTCAGTGCAAACCTTTGATGACAGATTTATTCTTGGTGATGATAAACAGGTGGAATTCCACCACGTAGCTGGGCACACTGTTGGTTCAAGTGTTGCTTTTGTTCCGGATGAGAAAGTGCTATTCGGAGGAGACCTCTTTTTTGAGCAGAGTGTGAATTTTGGGCTACCATTCATGAGCTTTTATCAAAATAGACCAAAAAGTGATGGTAATCCTGAAGAATACATTGCAGCATATGAGAAATTCAAGACGCTGAAAGTGGAGGTGATTGTTCCAGGTCATGGAAACGTGATTTATGATGTGCAGAACTACTTGGATATGCAAATCAAATTCTTCAAAGACCTACGTGCCTTTATCATCTCTGAGATCAAAGATGGTAAATCTGTAGATGAAATCAATCTTCCTCAGTTAGAACCAATAGAACAAGCCTATGTTGATGTAGAGAGCCGGCAGCAAAAGAGTGCAGCACGGCGATTTTTGAAGAACTACCTAGAGAAACTGAAGCGTAGTTTCTACAGTTACTATTCATAGTGAAAAATCAGCGATTTGACTGAAAATAGAGAGTAAGGGGTCCCTTGAAACCCCTTCTTATTCTATAGGATACCTAACAGGCCGGAAACACCTTCACCGCCCATGCCTGAAAGTTGCTCTTTCGCAATCTGCTCGTAGTATTGTTTTATGATCGACACCATGAGCAATATTCCAGTTCCACTCGCCAGTGCACCCAGGACATCCGCTGTGGCAGCAAGTATTCCGATGAGGAATCCACCAAGTCCAGCAACTATAGGGATGTAACGTTCTAACAGTCGCTCCATGACTTTCTCACTGGTCCTGAAACCAGGAACCATGTAGCCAGAGTTGAGCAGTTGCCGTGATACATCTCTAGGCGCAATACCACTGATATCAACCCACACTTTCGAGAAGCCCCAACAGAGAAGGATCATGAGGGATGAATACACTAGGACATGTAGCCACATGTCACCTTGCGTTAAGAGGTTGAAAATCCCTTGTGGCGGCGTGATATACCGCGCCAACCCAGAGTCGGCGAGCATTCTCCCGGACGCCTCGTCCTTATGGAACGTTCCTATCCAATTTAGGAATGGATTATCACTATTACTGTTAAACGAGCTCCATATCATCTGTCCAAAGAACAGAATGTTTGCATAGAGTGCCTGTGCAAGAATGACTGGTATGTTTGAAGTGTATAGAAGCTTGATGGGATATCTAGCTTTCATTCCTCGGTACTTGGCATATTGTAACGGAATCTCGACACGTACTGATTCCATCCAGATGACTGCTCCGAATATCAGAAACGTGATTCCGAGCGTGAAAAGACTGGGCGTGTACCCGTCTCGTATGACGAACCACGCGGCATCTACAGCATCACCAGTAGCGGTACCTATTCCGAAGGATCGCATAACGTTTGCAACCAAAGCAGCGATAATACCCTTTGGCAAACCAGTTGCCTGTGGATTATCAGCATCTGCACCTATGTAGCCAACGGGTCCGGTTGCCTCAGTCTGAGTGAAGTCCAGCATATTGAAGATGACCTGACCTGCAACATTGGTCATGATGAACAGTGAAACTCCAGAACCAAGACCCCAACCCTTCTGTACTAGCTCATCCATGAGAATTACAATGATTCCAGACATGAATAGCTGAATGAAAACGAGGAGTGCGCTGGTTGGGTCTAGTGGACCGTAAGCCTGGCCAGCGATGTATGCAATGGCCTGAAAACCAGTCATGAACAGTGCAATAACTTTCTGACCACCAGTGAAGAGTGCACGGTCCTCTGGATCTCCAAAGTCCACATTGATTATTTTTGAGCCTGAAAGGAGCTGCATGACCAAACCTGCAGTAACGATTGGTCCTATACCCAACTCCATTAGAGTACCTCTAGTGCTTGCAAGAATGACTCGCATAGCCCATAGATAGTCTGTTCCTACTGTCCTATCAACACCGTATAGTGGCATGTGGGACATGATTAAGAAAATAACGAGGACTACAAGCGTCCAAGTAATTTTTTCTTTAAACGAAACCTCTCGGTCAGGTGCCTTGACTTCAGGCATCATTCTGACGAATGGTGATAAAGCTCTAAGAAACGTCGAGGTCAAATATTATTGACTCCTGCAGGTATTTTTTTGGTCGAGCTGGGCTCTACTCTTAAAGATATTGTTTGGTTAGGAATTGTATACTTTTCAGGTAGGTCAACAGTTCCACCTATACTTACGCAAGTCTTCGCGGCTAGGAGGTTGGAAAAAGTTGAGGAATTCATCTGATTAAGCACATAGAAGTAGTATAGGTTGTCCAAACTAAGTTCTCTTAGAGAGCGTCGATCAACTGGAGTTCGATATTGTTAATTGCAATGAAAGGAATCAACGGGGGAAAAAGAGAATCATTTCAAGAAAGAAAATGAATCCAATTTACTCCTACAATGTGGGTCATCTGATTCGACTTCGGTTCATTATCGTGAAGTATGTTTGATACTCCTATCAAGCTGGACGGTGATTAGATGAATGATGAATCAAAGGACATCTTTTCTACAGGAGCTTAAATACTGTGACAGGGAACAAGTAACTGTAGTGTCAATCCAGGACGAGAGCCAAGTCCAAGGATCAATCTACAGTCGCCGCGAGTTGCACGGAGACACTAAACGCCTGTTGGAGAAGCCGTAAGACTTTCCAGTCCTTTGGGACCAGCAAAGCAGCCTCGATGAATCAGGAACCGAACATCAATCATGGGCTACATGTCCAAGATCGGGTAAGTTTCGGGCAACGGTGATAAAGCTCTAAGATGCTTTTTGGGAGTCCGAAACGGGCTCTACCTTCAAAGATATTCATTTACATAAGGAATTTTCAAAACACTTTTCTTCTGTATAAGGTGGGATATCTTGTGGTAACATGAGGGAAGAAAATCTATACCCAATGATACAGAACTACTTGGTAAAAAATCTGGGTTACTATCCAGTAAGAACTGAACCTTCAATAAAAATTCTTGAATATCGACCAGATGTAACAGGAATTAAAGGGAAGCAAGTAATCACTGTTGAAGCAAAGTTGGGATTTGATGAGAAATCAGTGATGGAAGCTGTCACACAGGCCAAGGTATACTCTATGGGTTCGACTCATTCATTCATTGCTTTTCCATTGTCAGCTTGGATTAATGGAAAAGAACAGCTAAGAGTGCTTTGTACGGATCTATGTAAGAGTGATGGTATTGGTATATACCTAGTCGATACAGCCGATGAGTCTATGAAAATAAAACTCGATGCTCAGTTAAGTCGATATATCAACATTGAAATCTATGAGAAGACTATTGAACAATTAGAAGGCACTAAGGATCTGGAGTTGTACAATACTTATCCAGAGTATGTACGTGATGTGTGTATCTATATCTCAAATCTAAAAGCACCTTTATCGAGAGAAGAATTGACTCAGAGCATGATAAAAAATTTCGATAATCAATTTTGGACCATCAAATCAGGCGCGAGAGCTATCCCAGAGGAAGAAAAGGCAGGAAATAGAATTATTGATGCGATCGATGGTGCATTAGAATTGAATCTTATTAATCACGACGCTCAAGTTCAGGGTAATGTGGAATCTAGAATTGCTCTGACTCGCAATGGACGACTCCTTGTCAGTTTCTGTAGCGAATCAATTGATTTTAAACAACCAAAGCCACTCAATGATAGTGCCAAGGTTTTTTTCTCAACATACCTTCTCCAATATCCTATTATCAATATGGCTCTCGATATTCTGGAGAAGATGGGGGAAGAAGTGATACTGGGATACAGTGTATGCAGCTGCGGTTTTGCAGACTATGATATTAAAAAATTCAAGATAGAAAAACAGGGTTTGGTTTGTCCGGAGTGTGATAAAGCGGTGGATGCAGGATTTAATCATCAGCTTGAATTGGACTATGGTGATAAGGACTGCTATCATGCTCTGAAATTTACTAAGACCCTCCATGACGATTCGTTGTTCTTATTTAAATTTGGTAAGATTTCACGATGGATCAGTATTAAGCTTGGATTATAGAAGTGGATTCAAGAGCTTTGAGCAATAGGTATCCAAGTATTCCAGTTAGTCCAGCATAATTTCAAGACCCCATTTCCCTCAAGAAAAAATAGATCATTGAGTAGAACACATATTGAATCGGTCATTCATTAGTTCCAACCAGAACCCATCAAGTGTACTCGATGTACCGTATCAGGCCGCTTCTCATCTTCCTGCTAATAGAGTAATGGAGATGTCATATCAGAAGGAATTCATTCGTAAGAAAAGAAAGAGAATTCAAGCAGTGTTATCTAACTGCTTGAATAGATCATCTAGAGATAGTGGTCAGTAAGTGTACTTACTTTTCAGGAAGGTCAACAGTTCCACCAATACCAGTGACTTTTTCCCTTGCACGGACAGTGATGGACTTCACACCAGTAAGATTTAGCTTACGAGTTACTTTTCCAGATCCAAGAATTCTATCAATGCCCAGCTTGGAAACGTCAATATTGTATCGTTTGCCAGTCATTTTTGCAGCACCCTTCTCTACGAGTCTATCAGCAGCCTCATCGATTTCTCCAATATTGAGGACAACTAGATTATCTAGCAGTTTCTGTGGCCTTTTGAAACCCCATTTGCCAAAATATCGTGGATTCTCCTGCATTATTTTGATGTAATGATGCTTCTTCGAACCGGCCATTCCCTTTCCACCTCTTTGTCCAGAGGCACGATGGCCCGCACTGAAACCATATCCGGCGGCTCTGCGCCCTCTCAGTTTATTGATTTTCTTTGGTTTTCGTTTATGCATGGCTGCTTACTCCTGTTCATGCTTTCTTCAATCGTACTTCCAGCACGCCGTTGCGTATTGCTGATTTTGCTTCATCTTTCTTTACTTTGGAGGGTAGTTCTATTACCTTATGATATGGCCTCTCAGGATTATCCGCATGGATTGTTAGCGAAGTACCTTTGATTTTTACCTTGATCTCATCCCTCTCAACTCCAGGAACCTCAGCAACGATGATTATCTCATCATCTTCCTCTACAACATCAACTAAGGGTTCTAGAGTAGGCTCTTCAGCACCTGGTGTGTTTCCAAATCTCTGCATCATGGGTTTTCCGTCTGGACCAACTCTCATTGAGAAGCCGAACGTCATTGGATGTATTCCCTCAGGGTTTCTGAGGAGCTCCTGAAATTTTTCAGGATCAAGAAATGCACCTTGATTCATCCCTGACATCATACGTTCCATCATTTCTTCTATTTGCTGGATCATCTCTTCAGGAATGAAATCGCCCAAGTAGCGGCGCATTCTCTTTTTGGCTTCATCATCATTGTCCCAGGACATCGTATCAACCTCAGATCATACGTATCGCGAGTTCGTTTATACCTTCACCACGGTATCCATTGATACCACCCTGGCCCACGCCGAGGTGCTTCTTCTTACCTCGGTGTCCCTTTGATGGTGGTGTCAACCGAAAGACGGGCTTCAGACCTTCAACATCGGATACCTTTCCCTTTCCAGAGGCGATTGCCTTTGCTAAAGCTTTGATACTACTATGACTCGAGTTTTTCTTCACATAGGAATCAGTCAGTTTATTATTACCTGGAAGACGTCCTCTCTTCCTGAGAAGACTGTCAATAACTTCCACAGTGGGTTCACCCCATGTAATATAGTCCTTAGATTTTGTAATCATTCCTTGCAAACTCGATGTGATAAATAGAAGTCTAGATTGGTGTAAACGACCAAGTAGAAGCTTGTCAAGTGTATCCTCTATCTGGGGTCTAACCCTGACCTGACCTCTCATTCGAATAACAAGAATCAATTTCTCTGTTTCACTCATCACTCAGTCACTCCTGATGATGTCCACTCCTGAGGTGGAAGCATCCTGTATGTCTTTGTGAGTGCATTCACGAATGCTTTAGCAAAGTTTGATGAAGTTCTAGACCGTCCTTTTGTAATAGACCAGACATCACGAAGTCCAGCTATTCTCAGAACAATCTTACCTACATCAGCTGTCACAAGTCCAGTTCCTTTAGGTGCAGGCCTGAGTGTAACTCGAACCGAACCACAAGCACCATCAACCTCGAATGGAATACTATGTGGATCATGGCATCTGCATTCCCAAGACCCGCAACCTCTTCTGAACATGGTGATGTTTAGTTTAGCTCTTGCTTCCGCAGCTCTCACTGCAGGTACGAATTCTGTAGCTTTTCCGATTCCAATTCCAAGCACACCCTCTCCATTTCCAATAATAACAGTCAATCGGAAACTTTTCTGCTGCCCACTATCAGACTGACGTTGTACCATGCTTACATCTACAACTTCTTGCCTGAGCTCTGGAAACAGTGCATCTACAATCTCAGGTTCCCTGATTCTGTAGTTATTATGCAATATCTCCTCTAGACTGTTGATATGACCCTCTTTAACGAGTTTACCAAGTTTTGTCTTGGGAACCCACTCATCTAATGGATTGACTTCGGGTCGACGAGGTTGTCTTCTTCTCTGTTTACTCATCACTAATCATCCCCTATTACGTTCGCCTCTTGCCTTTCTTGCCTTTTCCTCTGGCAATTAGCTTCTTAGGTTTGGGTTTCCTTGGCACTGCGCGTGGTGGTTTAACCGCAGGAACTTCCTTCTTGGGTTTCTTAGTCGCTGGTTTTGCAGCTGCCTTTGCGGGTGCCTTACGTTTCTTCGATTTCTTAAGAGTTGCAGCTGGAATTTCAAGAAGTGTTTTCTTCACCTTGTCAACCTGTTTTGGTATTGTGGTGATAGTTGTCTTCTTCTTTCCAATCTTGCTGAACATCTGAGTATCTTTTACACTGCTATAGTGATCATAACTGGCAACAATATGCTCACCAGAAATGCGTGAATCATCTGGAAGAATATCTGGACTGTGAGGTACATCTAGGCCAGCATCTATTATACCCTTGAGTGCGGCATAGATTCTTGAACCCTTGATAGGGGGATTAAGACCTACATCAAGGATAGCCTCTTTGACACCTCTACTTTTTGCTCGTAATCCAGCAAGAAATCCAGTGAGATAAGCTGCTGGGAGGTTACCTGTACTGGCACCCCAACCGTGGTCTGACAATTCGCTGGCAATGGCTGACGCTACAGTCATATCACCAACAACATTGGCATTAATAATCTGAACCACTGTATTCGTGTTTGTCTTTCTTACGACAATTCTTGTACGCCTAGATAGTAGAAGTCTTTTACGACGATAGTAGTCAGTCTTACCTTCGCGACGGCGTCTAAACTTCACTCTGTATGTTGGTCCATGTGCCATTACTTGGACAGCCTCCTCTCTGATATGTATGTTCGAAGGTGAGCAGTGTTACGGAATGCGTTTCCTTTGGCTTTCAAGTAAAGTTCTCTGTAGACCTTAGGCGTGATTTTTCCCTCATCACGTAGATTCCGAAGTTGTTTCCGCATTGGACGAATCTTCATCATCCAGCGGTCCTTACCACTCATCTTTGAAGTTGCCTTACCTTTCTTTTTACCTGGACCCTTTCGTTGTCCTTTTCTCTTCTGTTTTAGGATGTAACGGGCCCTGCCTCTGCTCACACCAATTGTTCGCTTCTTCTGGATAACTCCCTCATCAATAAGACGTCTGATGTCATCTCTTGTAATTGCAAGACTGACTTCATCTTCAAATTCAGGGTCCAGCCAAACTCGTGACATGCCAACGTTCATCACATCGGCAGCTAATCGTTTCTGTGTGGAGAGTTTCATAACTAGTCTTCCTCCAGGTCAAGGTCTGTGAAGAGATCCTCTTCGCCTATTTCCTCAGTTGTACCAGGATTAAGCACCATCAAGAGTTTAGCATCTGCCTCAGCAATAATTGCTTGTCGCTTCCTAGCACCTACTGATGCACCAATACGTACTGCATGAGTATCAGCATCCAGATTCTCCAAATCGGATGGTCTGTATACCAGCACTTCTTTGAATAGCGAGGGATGTAGGTATCGAGTTGCTTTTGGTGAACGATAACCTGACTCCACCATAGCAATTCTGCCTTTCTTTTTCTGACGTGTGTAGCTATCGATTCCACGTAATTTACGCCATCGATCACTAACACGTTTCCAGCGATGTGCTTGATCTGCGCGGAATTGAGGCTTGCGTTTCTTCTTGCTAACAGCAATTCGTACAAGTCGCTGATCAATATTTAGAAATCTCGCAGGAGTTTCTATCTTCTTCTTCTTCTTCTTCTTTGCAGCTTTCTTTGGCTTGGCTTTTAGCTTTGGTTCTGCAGCTTTAGCCTTCTTCTTTGTGGCTTTAGGCTTAGCTTCAGTCTTAGCTTTTGGTTTCTCAGCTTTAACCTTTGGTTTGTCAGCCTTAGCTTCTGCTTTCTTTGGTTTAGGTTTAGCTACTTTCTTTGGAGTTGGATCGCTAGGAAGTGCACCTTGAGCTGCGGCAATCAATGTCTCTGCTCGTGATTCACTTAGTCCATCTACCTTAGCAGCAAGCTTGTCAGCTTTTGCCCGAGACAGATTCAGTACTGTCTTCACTCCGGCCTCTCTCAGCTTCTCTTCTAGCTTGGAGCCCAATCCGGGCAGGTCTTTTAGTTCTGGTTTCTTTGACATCTCGTTGCCTCCTATACTATGGACTTTACAGTTTCACCCTTCGTCTTCCTAATGACATATATACCGTCTAAGAAGACTCGCCTGTCCTTATCTCGGATTTTGCAGGCTTGTTGGATGTTTGCAGCGCTTTGTGATACATGCTCGATGTCGATTCCACTGATGAATATCTCATCTTCAGTTGTACGAATCTTAATATCTCCAATTAATTGGGCGCTCCTCATTCCACGTTCTCCAATGAAATTCTTGATAAACATGGTATCGCCTTGTTGCTCGACAGTGATTGGAAAGTGACTGTAAACAATCTTCATTTCGTATTCGTAACCAAGACGAACACCAAGCATCATATTACGTACATGAGCAACCACGGTACCAACCAAAGCTTTGGCACGCTTTCTACTTACATGTGTAGATGCAATTAGTTCGTTACCTTCAATCTTGATGGTTGTCTGTGGTTCCGGAAATGAGCGTTCAAGTGTTCCTTTTGGACCAGTGACAGTAACTGTCTTGTCCTCAAGAGATACCTGACATTCACTAGGGATCTCAATCCGTTGTTCATAGACTGATTTGTTATCCATTTGTCAGATCTCCTCAATATACGTATACTAGTAATCTTCCGCCGATTCCGCGGTCTTTTGCATCCCGGTGAGTCATTACACCTGCAGGTGTTGTGACTATCAATATTCCATAGTTGTAAGCTGGAAGGAATCGTTTCTCGTATTTTTCGAAGCCATCCCGTCTAACTGGAAATCGTGGTTTGATTACACCGCATTTGTTCGTCCGTCCCATGAGTTGAATGCGGAATCTACCCGCGTTTCCATCATCAATACGTTCGAATTCACCAATGTATCCTTTAGACTGCATTACTTGCAGTACTTTTTCAATTAGGTTGGATGCAGGTGCAATTACAACTTCAGCCTTACCTACAACTTCGCTATTGTAAATATTAGACATTGCATCAGCCAATGGGTCTAGTAGTGTCAATTTTATTTAGACCTCCTTACTGGTATTTACGGAATCCGAGCTTTACAGCTGTTTCTCTAAAACAGCGTCGGCACATATACAGATTATATGATCGAATGATTGCCTGATGTGTGCCGCAACGGATGCATCTTCTGCTCCCCTTGCCCATCTTCTTTCCTTGTCGTGTCCGGTCTTTCTTTGTACTCATCCATAATCACCTCAGAACAGGTATGTCCGTTCTCGCTCCTTTTCGAGTATCTCGATACCGAACTTGTTCTTCACAAACACCATACTCTCTTCTGGAGTGAGTCTGTGTCTGTATGGTACCTTTGCTTTTCGTCTCTTTCGTCTTTTTATCCTGAAACCTGGACGTTCCACGCAGACTGTGATGTTCATTCCCTGTACTCCCAATTGGGGATCATATTTGACATCTGGAATGTTGATATGCTCAGATATTCCAAATGCAAAATTACCGTCATCATCCCAGTTCTTCAGTAGGAGTACATCGTCCTTAGCCTTCATAGTCCTCTGTAGAAACTTCTCAGCAATTTGATTTCGGAGTGTAACTCTAACAGCTATCGGTTCGTTTCTGCGAATTCCAAAGTCACGAACAGTTTGACGTGCTCTAGAATGAATCGGCTTCTGACCAGTGAGTTGTTCAAGGATTGTAGCAGCTTTAGATAATTCCTCACCGCCACCTGTGCAGATATCTACGACAACCTTTGCAATGAAAGGTTCCCTCATGGGATAAGCTTTCCAGTCATCAGTGTAGAGTTTTTCATTCTCTATGATATTCTCTGTGCTCATGAAGAACTGCCTCCCTCTGTTTGAAGATTAACTTCAGGCTTATTCTTACCCACAACAAACACATACTCTAGAGCCGTCTGGAATCGTTTTCCTTCAGAATCTTCCAGCGTAACTGTGCTAGCATTAGCGCCTAAACGCCTGTCAATCTCAACGACCTTCCCCTCGTTTCCGACGTTCCTTCCTCTAGATACTACAGCGTATACTCCTTTTTCTAATTGGAGTGAGCCTAGAATCTTCTGATTAGGAATTGTAATCTTGAGAGTATCAAGAGTGCTGTATCCGGAGGGTTTTTCATTTTCTGAGAGAAGGAGTGTGCGTCCATCATGAAGACCCAACTGAACTTTGCCACCTTTGACCATTGTCTTGGTCTCAATCTTGCAGAGTTTGAACTCTGCTTCTTTGTCATCAATGATGATAAGGCGTAGTCCACCGCGTTTCTTTGGAACAAGTCTGTAACGTTCACCAGATGTTGTGATGTCAATTACATCCATAAGACCTACTGGAAATCGGGGATCCTTACGAACAGACCCATCTACTTTGATTTGACCGCTAGAGAGAATCGCCTTTACTTCACGCATATTCTCAGCATATCCTAATACTTCTCGCAGAACGATTGCAAGTGTCAAGCAATGTTCTCTGGGATGAGGACCTGGAATAACGCGTGTTGTGAACTTACCAGTTTTTCTCTTAATTGGCCAGTATCTTGGCGCTGGTAGGCGCTTCAGATGCTTCTTCTGACCTCGTCTTGTCATTTAATCTTCACTCTCCGCGACCATCATTACTTTGCTCTCAATGAGCTGTTTTCTTTCATCATCCAACTCAAGCTTCACAAGCATGAGATTAGATGGGTGAATGGGAATATTCACTTCTTTGCCATCAGCTTTAGCGACTATGGCACTGTCAAGATATACTCGAACATCCGTGTAGGATACTCGAATGACTTTGCCTTCTGTGTCACGGAACTGACCTCTCATTATCTTGACCAGATCACCAGTCTTCACAACTATTGACCTGAGTCCATATTCTTCTTGCAGGAACTCATCAAGCCTACACTTGAGTCGGTTCTTGTTCGCATGAATGGGAGAACTGTATAACTTCTTCCGCTGTTTTCCAGGGGACTTTGAACTTACTTTCTTTGTCATCACATTCACCTTCAAACTATCTTTGATGCAATTGCTGCAACTCGGGGCCACTTCAAAGTGACTTCTCTTGCCATGGGTCCCCTAAGTTCTGAGCCATGGGGTTCTCCACCAGGTTTGACTAGAATTGCTGCGTTATCCTCGAACTGCATCCACGTACCGTCGGGTCTCCTGAATGGCTTTCTCTGCCTTACAATAACAGCTTGAAGCACCTGCTTCCTCAGTTCTTGTTTTCCTTTCTGAACTGATACGTTAACCAAGTCTCCAACACCAGCTTTACCGAGTTTCCTCAGCTTTCCTTTGTATCCGAAAACTGTGATTAGTTGGAGTTCTTTTGCTCCAGAATTATCTACACACATGATTTTTGCACCAATTGGCAAACCTCTAGCAATCCTTGGTATGAACTTTCTAACTCCTCTACCGACCTTTCTTGACATAGATTACTCCTCCTTTGCTCCTTCGGATTGCATCACTGCAACAACAACGCTAGACACATTCTTACTCAAGGGTCGACATTCGACAACCTTCACCGTGTCACCGATTTTGACATCAATGCATGGTGGAAGATGTGCTTGTTTCTTTGATCTGCGTCTTTCATATCGAGCATACTTCTTGTTAAGACTCAAAAAGTCCTGCTGGAATACAATCGTCTTGTGCATTTGTGTGCTAGTCACTTTGCCCTCCATGACTCGACCTCTCACTGAGAGATTGCCGTGGAATGGGCAATTAATATCATCACATGTATCCTTGGGGGGCTCCACATTTGGGATGCCAATGTTCCGAACCTTCGTATTAGTTTCAGCCATTCTCACCAGCTCCTATTGAGGCGTTTCTTCATTCTGTCCTCTGGTCTTCCTCTTAGCACATTACCGTCAACACGGACAATTGTACCATTAGGAAGAGTGATGTCAAAGAAACAGATACTCTTTGGTACACTTACCATTCCATTCTTAGTATCCAGACGAATCATTTCCTTAGATTCTCCAAGAATGACTCCACTTCTGCATGTAAGATTCGGATCTTTTGACTCGACAATATGGGTAGTAAGACCTGTGAGTTCGTGTCTTACGATATTCTCAGGGGCGATTCTCATTTGGACGCCTCCAACTCTTCTTCTCGCTGAATTGTTAAGATACGAGCAATAGCTCGTCGTACATTCCGTATTTTGTATGGATTCTCTGTGCCACCACCAGTGGCAGATTCAACTCTGATGCTGGACATTTCAGTGTAGAGGTCTTTCAGCATCTTCTGACGTTCAGCAGATGTGAGCTCACGGATTTCGGTAGCACTAAGTCCTGCCATTACTCAGTGACCTCCTTGTCTAATGCATCAAGTTCCTCTAAATCCTCTACAATGCTCTCCTCTACCTTTTCGCTGATTTCTGGTTCCTTTGTTTCCTCTTTAGGAACTTCAACGGGAGGTTCAGATGGAGTAGGAGGTTCATCAGTAGTTGTTGCATCTTCTACAAGCTCAAGACCATCAAGTTCTTCGAGCTCACGTAGTTCATCAATATCTGTGATCCCTTCAAGAGATTCCTCTACAACTTCATGTTCATCAGGAGTAGTTTCAGCTTCTGGTTTTTTGACCAGTTCAATCTCTTCAGGCTTCTTGGGTTTGGGAGGTTTAATTTTGATTACACCGGGTAATCTTGTTTGGGGGCCCATAATTCGGACCTTGATCCCAATGACTCCAGCTTTGAGAACTGCTCTGTCATCTGCTTCATCTACAAACAAGTCA
>JABCTV010000142.1 GCA_018238205.1 Candidatus Thorarchaeota archaeon | reverse complement strand
AAAGATGGGTGATGGTTCAGGTTGGAGATTAGAAAAATCCCCCTCAGGGCGCGCCTCTTGTAATATATGCAAGAGAACAATTTCCAAAGGTTCACTGAGATTTGTGAAAGAAGTGGAAATCTATTATTCATCTACGCTGAAAAGACATCCCAGTTGTATGAAGCCTCGAAGTTTTGGGTACATGGACCCTCGAAGGATTGGTATGTTCGACAAACTTGACCTATCTGAGAGAGACCGAATCCTCGGTGGGATAATGGGGTGGCGAGTTCCTCTCATTATTTCAGATCAAGCTTATTCTGCCATTAGAAAAGATGATAGATTTCACAAACAAAATTCGATTCTCTCTCGAATGGATATTGGAGTTGACTTGCTTGATTCTGATATCCTCTTTGAACTCCGTGTATGCTATCAAGAAAATGATTTTCACAAGTATCGTAGTGATGTATCAGCTATCGCAAGAACTGTATTGAAAGATCAACTTGATAATGGAGGTTCCACACTTTTCTTGGATACTGATAAAATGCGACCTTGGGCTGAATTCGCTTCACTGATTCCTGCTATACTCGAGCTCAGAAAAGCAGAGATGGAGAAGTGTGTGGTTTCAAAGGTCGGTGATAGTTACGATTTACGTGCATTATGGCTAACCCACTGGGGGTTCAAACTTCTCAGTCTGAGTAAATTATGGCTAACAGCTAGCGCTAAGACAATAGCACGTGTAAAGGAATTAATGACCAGTGCTGGATTTGAACTAAACATCCAGGAAACTGATACAACACCGATTCATGTGAAAATGTCGGATAATATGAGGACGTTCATATGGTCTCATGGACGATCTCATAAAAAGACTCTAAGCAAATTCATACTGACTTACACTTAATCAACAACTGCTATCGTCGCCCTTGACTACAACGATCTTGACTTTTACTTTGACATCTTCTGCAATATCACCAAATGCTTGATGGAAATATCTTGACGCTTCAGCAAGACCTTTCTTTCCTTTGGCTGTCAAAATATAGACAATCTGTCGTCCGTCTTTACGACCTTTAATGAGCCTATCATTCTTGAGTACTTTCAAGGCAGGATAGATTGTTCCTGCTGTTGGTTTAGTTCCTCGTCTGATTTCGATTCGTTCAGCAATTTGCTGACCATTCATTTCCTCTCTGTCGAGTTCCCAAAGAATCTGAAATGCAAGAAGTCCCCTCATGTCGCAACAATCTGGTGCGCAACAAGGTACAGGCTCAGTCTTCTTGCTCATACTAATCTATAGGACGTCCAATATACTTAAATGTATATGTAGGATGCCCAATATTGGACATCCAATACTTTGGTGATTATATGACCTCTACGAAAAATGTCAGTGAAATGGAACCCGATGAAATTAAGGAAGTAGTACGGAAAGCTTACTCCCGCGTAGCAAAAGGAAATGTGGATTGCAGTGAAGGGACTGAAACTCTAGTATCATCTAGCTGTTGTGAAGAACCAACTCAAACTTCTTCAAGTTGTTGTCCACCTGCAAAAACTAAAATCACAAGAATGAATCTTGCAGATGCATTGGGCTATGATACAGATGGTATGCCTCTATCTGCAACGGAATCTTTTGCGGGATGCGGGAATCCTGTTGCTCTGGCTAGTTTAAAGGAAGGAGAAGTGGTACTAGATCTTGGGAGTGGAGCGGGACTTGATATGTTCGTAGCCAGCAAGAAGGTTGGTCCTAGTGGGAAAGTGATTGGTGTAGATATGACTCCTGCTATGATTGAGAAGGCAAAGAAGAATGCTGAGGAGCTCGGAATCACAAACGTGGAATTTCGCTTTGGTGATATTGAGGATATGCCAGTCGATGACAATTCGATTGATGTTGTGATCAGTAATTGTGTCATCAACTTAGCTCCAAGTAAAGCTAAGGTCTTCCAAGAAGCTTACCGAGTGTTAAAACTTGGAGGTCGTGTTATGGTTTCAGATATGGTTCTTTCTAAATCATTGCCACAGGAAGTTAGTGATGAGGTTGTTACATACACCGGCTGTATAGGCGGTGCCATACTTGATGAGGAGTACCTACAACATATGCGCGATGCAGGATTCGCTGATGCAAAGATTGCCAGTAAAGCTGGTGAAAGTATTCACGGCGCCTACAGCGCTTATGTTACAGGTACCAAGCCTGAGTAAAGTGGTGAGATATATGGAAACTGATGTTGAAATAGAAATTGAAATGGGTCATGTCAAGATTCCAGTCAATGTGAATGATCAAGGCCCATTCAACTTTGTTTTGGATACAGGTGCATCCTTCACAACTCTCTCTACGAGATTAGCTGAAAAGCTTGGTATTGAATCACGCAAAGACGATCGACCTGATGCACGTGGAGTGGGTGGTGGAGTTCCCACTCTTTTTGCTGATGCTAAAATTGGTGTCGGGTCACTTGTGTTTGACAAAGACGAAGTCTACGTTCTTGATCTTGATGCTATCCTTAGAGTTCCGGGCAGTCGTGATGGAGCGTTAGGATATACCACGCTCAAGCATTGTACCATGTCACTAAGCTATAGCAAACAAAAGTTGAAGTTACACAAAGGTGAATCTTCTCGAAATCTCAATTGGTATCCATTTGAGTATATCAATGATTCACATCTCATTGGAATCCCTGTCTATATCAACGGTAATGGACCTCATAACTTCGTACTTGATACTGGTGCAGGAAATACTGTAATTACACCTGAGCTGTCTACTAAGTTAGGTCTTAATGCTCAACCCGTTCAGGGCATTGCACGTGGTGTGGGGGGCGATGTCCAGCTTGAAATTGCTGCAGTCGACACTCTGTCAGTTGGATCTGCTCAGGTTTCCAACAGCCAAGTAGTTGTTATCGATTTGAGTAAGGTTTCTCCAAAGGGAAAATTAATTGAAAATGGAATTATTGGGTTTGATTTTCTAAAGAACTTTGAAACGATTATCGATTATCCCCAAGAGAAACTTTCATTCATAGACGAGCGTAGCTAACTTGACAATGATGATTGAAACGTCAGTCTTATTTGTTGGATACAAATCCTAGAATTGATTGATTCCGAAGCAAATATTGCATCGATTCTTAAACTTCGGTAAATACCTGTGAAACCTAGAGTTCGGAAGAATAAATAGGTGGCAATGTATAGCACAGTATAGCTGTGTGGTACTTATGTCAAGTAAAGAGGAACAATATTCTGGATATGATGGAACGATAATGTTACTTCGAGTATGGAAACCTGAAGGACCTCCTCGTGCGGTCGTCGTCGGATTTCACGGGCTCGGGTCACACAGTGGACTTCTCGAATTCATGGCTACACAATTCACATCTAAAGGCTTCATATTTTTTGCACCTGATCTAAGAGGATTTGGAACATATCCCGGTAAGAAGGGACATGTGGAAAGCTATGACGAGTATGATGAAGATCTAAATCTACTTATTGAGCAAATACGAGAAGGTCATCCTGATGAGAAGTTGTTTCTATATGGACACTCTCTTGGTCCGATTCATGCAGTTAGGTATTTGTTCAAATATCCCGATGCCTCAGTTGATGGGCTAATCATGCCATGTCCCGCAGTTTCTGAAAGACTGAAGGTTGGAAAAGCAACTAGATTAATTCTTTCACTCTTATCAAAACTGAATGTGAAAACTTATTTTGACAATGGACTTGATTTCGATCTTCTTGCAAGGAATCCCGAAGTGGTAAAACTAAACAGAGAGGATTCCCTGCGTGTTGACAAGGTTACTCCAAGATATGCATATGAGGGTCTGAAAGCGAGTAAAGACACATTCGAAACTGCTTATAGAATCAAGCATCCGGTTCTCGTTCAACAGACAGGCGGGGATATGATTTTGATACCTGACCAGAACAAAGAATTCTACGATAGAATCTCCTCCGAGGATAAAACTTGGAAATTCTATCCAGACCTCTACCACCAACCATTCGAGGATGAGGGTGGTGAAGAGGTTCTAGCTGATATGTTCACTTGGATTGAGGAACGACTGTAGCCATTATACAGTCTTACTCTTCATATCCTTTCTCACGTAGAATCTTACCAAGTTCTGTATCGATTCCCTTGATATGATTGACAAGCCAATTAGTGAGATAAGTTGTGATTTCCTGACTCAGGGCAGGTGTTGCACCATCTTCTTCGAAATCTTCAACCATCTGATTAAGTCTAGCCTTAAAGTCCTCGTGAAGTTTTTGGTGTTCAGCTAATTTTGGATAATCATGATCAATCATGACTTTCTCTTCTGCCGAAAAATGAAAATCTGTATAATCGATCATGAAGCCGAGTGTTTGGAGTATCTTCTCAAGACCTCGTTTCATCTCGACTGCTTCGGCAATCGCATTAGTACGTTCTATCAACATCTTATGCTGTTTATCGATGAGACCAATACCAACAGAAAGGTCATCATTCCATTCTAAGCTTGGCATAAGTGTGCAACATCGTATCCATATCATAAGGATTACTGTCAAGCAAAGTTCTTTGGTACGGTGGTAGAACTAGGGTAACCCTTTTATGCTGATTCCGATTTCGACGCCTCCAAGCATAGATGGTACTAGATTTGCTGTCTATTGCATTATAGAGAGTGACTTTGAATGAGCAAATCACACAGAGCGTTTGCACTAATCTTCCTGATGATTTTCATTGCAAGTGCAACTATTCCAATTGCTTTCAATAGCCAATCAGTTAATACTGTATCACTGGTTGAGGCTCCACATACTCCCTCTGCAACAAATTATGTTGTGACTGTGAGTGTTTCTAACGAGCTGCAAGCCTTCAATGATGATGATTTCAAATTTACAGTATTAAATGGAAGTACACCACTTGACAATGCATGGGTTCGCTTGTTCAATGCATCAACAATGATTCTTTTACAGAATGATTTCACTGACGGAAATGGTGAAGTTGATTTCTTCAACCTCGCACAAGGAACCTACAAGTGGAATGTTTCTCATGTGTCAGACCCTATTACTCCTGATGAAACGGGTGAAATTGTGTCTGATGGTCCAGAAGCATATGTGAGTACAATCTTCGGAAATCTCGATTGGGATAATGATGACGATGATCTTAATGCTACAATCACAGACATTGAAGCCCAACCAGCTAACAACCTAAACTTTTCAATTCATAATAGTACAGATGACTCGATATGGGCACAGATAGAGGTCACAGATGGTCGGGCTGACTTTGAAGATCTTCCCGATGGTGATTATATCTGGAAGCTCTCAGTCTTGGATGGTATAATCTATGCAGGATACTTGCTTGACTCAGGTACACTTGAGGCGAACAGCACTCAGAAACTTGTTCACCAGAGTATTGGTCCACTGACTGGAAATCCAGATTATTATGATATTGAAATCTTCACATACTTTGAAACAAGCTTTGAACCAATTATCGGTGCTCTGGTTAATGTGACTTACAAGAATGGTTCTGCTTACGAGATCAAGACAACACCAATTAATGGTACGGTAATCTTTGCTGACCTTCCAATCGAGTTCATGAACTGGACAGTCACACATGGTGGTTTACCGGTTGGTCTTGGAGATTATTACTTTGATTTCTCATCAGTAGTTAGTGACATTCGCGCACCAATTATCACTGGTCCTGGTGATCAAAATATCTTGTTTGACGCAGAAAATGTAACAATCACTTGGCACCTTGAAGATGAGTTTCCTGAAACCATTGAGGTTTTCATTGATGGTGTTCTTAACATCTCTGTTGCTTGGGTGAATACAACATATGATTACATTTTCAATGTCAGCGAAGCGATTGAAGAGTTCATAATTGGAGAATATGAGATCAAACTGGTTGGTTATGATCAGAACCTCAATTTCGCTGAGAATATTACCATAGTGACAATCTATGAAGATGAATTTCCAGAACTTGAGGGACCTGAGGATGTTGAATTCTATTTCACTGAAACGGGATACTCGCTTTCTTGGAATGTAACTGATGATTATCTGAACAAGTACACGATAATGGATAACGATGAGGTCTTCATTTCTGGTGACATCAATCCAGATGAACCAGTCATAACGATTAGTCTGGATGGACTAGCAATTGGAGTGCATAATTTCACACTTTTCGCAAATGATACAAGTGGGAATACTGCAAACAATACCGCAATTGTAACAGTTATGTTAGACGATATTGTTCCTGTCATGGTCTATACACCTGATGATATCTATTATAGTCAGGGTGATATCAACATCATTCGAAACTGGACAGCATCAGATGATTTCAAGGACTACTACACAATAACCATTGCCACCATTATCGGTGATACAATCACTACTGACGAAGCGGTCAATGCTGATTGGGAAACAGAAAATATCGAGTTCGATTTTGCTGGACTGCTCAGCGGGACTTATGACGTTACACTAACTGTGTATGATCTCGGAGGCAACTCTGTTCAATCCACAGTTAGAGTTGTCGTGACTCAAGCCTATCTTGTGACATACTTGACATGGATGGCTATAGGTTCAGTCGCTATAATTGCACTCATTGCGATTATTTGGTTCGTCAGATTTCGTTAAACTGTTGGCGGCCTTCTTAGGCCGCTATCCTTTGATCCAATCATTTAGTGGAAGTGAGATGTTAGCCACATTGTGGTCTAACGAGAATTTGTGGTGATTATAGTGAGCTACATACAACTAAGGGACATCCTTGAAGGCGGAATGGATGGAAAGAAAGTCCATCTCAGAGGTTGGGTCCATCGTATTCGAAAACAGAAGAAGATGGTCTTTGTTCTACTGAGAGATCCTTCAGGTGTCGTTCAGACAATAATCAAGAAGGATGTCGTTAGCGAAGAGGAATATGCTGGCGCAGAAAAAATGCTAATAGAATCCCTTGTTTCAATGGTGGGTACTGTCAAGGCCGACGATAGAGCTGAGGGTGGTTTCGAAGTGCAGATTGAAGAATTCAATGTCTTGCACTTTGCAGAAGAGTTTCCAATCACGGAAAACCAGAGCACAGAATTCTTGAATGATAATCGCCACTTATGGATGCGATCCCGCAAGCTCACAAACGTTCTAAAGATTCGAGATGAAGTGTTCAGGTCCGCAAGGGAATATCTTCGCAATGAAGGGTTCTTTGAAACTACCTCGCCTATGTTTGTTTCAACAATGGGGGAGGAGGGTGCAGATCTCTTTGAGGTCGAGTACTTCGGAAAGAAGGTCTATCTAACACAGACTAGTCAGATGCACTTGGAACCCCAATTATTTGCGATGGAGAAAGTGTTCATCCTAGCTCCATCATTTCGTGCTGAGAAGTCGAGGACACGCAAACATGTGACAGAGTTCTGGCATCTGGAAGTAGAGGAAGCCTGGTGTGATCATGAAGGGAACCTGAAAAGACAAGAAGGTCTCATCAGTCATATGTGTCATGCAATAGCTGACAACAGAAAACCTGAACTCAAAGAACTAGGAGTGGATTCTGAGCGACTCTACAATGTCAAGGCTCCATTTGATAGGATGACTTACACTGAAGCAATCGATATCTGTCAGAAGGCGGGATTGAAGATTGAGTGGGGCCAGGATCTCCGAACTGAAGCTGAACACATTCTCACGGATGATAGGGAAAAGTTCCTCTTTGTGGAGTATTATCCAAAGGAGATCAAGTCCTTTTACATGAAAGGCAACGAGGCAGATCCTCGGACTTACAAGAACAACGACCTTCTTGCTCCAAAGGGATTTGGT
>JABCTV010000003.1 GCA_018238205.1 Candidatus Thorarchaeota archaeon | reverse complement strand
CCCCTGGGTTTCGTCCCTCACCGTCGGGCACGTTCTCGACAACCGCCTTCGCCACTGGTGGTCCTCCATAGATCATTAGATTTCACCCTTACCTATGGAATACCGTTGCCGTCTCCCGTCCCCAAGCAAGGCGGTATCCCTACCAGACCGACCGTTGAGCGACCGGATTTAAGCAGGGACCTACCAAGCAGGCTACGAACGCTTTAAGCTCAATAATCATGGACACCACTCGAAGAGCTGGTTTTACCGCGGCGGCTGGCACCAGCCTTGCCCTCTCCTTTCTAGCGGTCCATATTACGGATCCGCCACAGATGGAGTTATCCCCCATCACTCGGCTTGGCCCACTCGCGCTTTCGCGCATTGGTGAGGTTTCGTAACTGCTGCGCCCCGTGGGGCTAGGGCCCTTGTCTCAGTGCCCTTCTCCGGGCCACGACTTACATCGCCCGTTCGGGTCATAACCTAAGGAGGCAATTACCCCCCTTACTAGTATGATCCGGTGCCGCCCCGTCCTGTAGCGGGAAGTTCTACATACCTAGAACACCCGTTTCAGAGCAACATCATTTCCAGAACAATGCTCCTATGTTGGATTACCGCCAGTTTCCCGGCGTTGTCCATCTCTACAGGGTAGGTTAGCGACACTACTGAGCCGTTCGCGACGGACTCGGATGCGAGCCCGTTCCACTTGCATGTCTTAACCCCAAGCCGATAGCAGTGCCCTCTAGCAGGATCAACTAGAGTTGGTCCATATCGCACATGTTTTGCAAGGTATGACTGGAGTAGTATTTCAGTCACCATGTACAATCTTTTACACACTTTGAACTATAATTTGCTTGATGAAGTACAGGCGTAACGGGGTTAAGCAGAGATGGCTTACCCATATTTGCACCTGCACAATTGTTGAACCTTTCTTAGACACGAGGGCATTCTGACACTTTTGTGACAGTCTATCTCACGTCCGCATCTTATCATCGCATCTGGAAATCGCGGGCCATCATAGCTTGGCATTCGCCGACAGCATCAGGCCTGACACCGTATGATGCGAAACTAAACTCTTCCCGGAATAGTTTCAATAAAAAGCTTTCCAAGGAGGCCCCTAGATGCTCAATTGCACATTTGAAGAAATGCACCTTAGTGCCTTAGTCTGTTTTATGATGCGTTATTGAAAAATTTTGATGTATTTATCACGTCTAGGGTAATCTTTGAATGCATCAGCAAGAACCTTCTTATCGTATCTTAGAATAGAGCATATGGAGCATCATAATAGGAGTAGACAGAGATGACTGACTTTCATGATTATTTAGAAATTCTGATGAGGGATGGAATCCAAGAGGCTGAAAACCTGTATTCTGCAGAAAGATCTGATTTCACCTTCCCAACTGCTAAGGCCCAATGGGCGCCACCGCGTCATTACAACATTCAACTACTTAGAATTGAATGGAGGATTGACCTACATAATGAACACGTAGATGCTGTTTCAAAACTGACAATCGAGAGTATTGTTCCTGAACTAAAGAGAGTCTTCTTACATGCAATGGAACTGAAGATTGAGAATATCTCAGATACAAAAGGAAACCATTTGACCTTTGAAATGATGCCTGATGAGCAAACCATGCTTGTTGAATTACAAACCTCATTGAAAGAAGGAGAGATTGAGGAGTTAACATTCACATACACTGTAGATCATCCTCGTTCAGGACTATTCTTCACAAATCCATGTCCTGAGTTTCCAGATATTGAAACCAGTGTTTGGACACAAATGCAGGACGACTATGCTCGTTATACTGTTCCTGTCTATGATAATCCAAGTCACAAATTCCCTACTGAAACTATTCTGACTGTTCCAAAAGGATTCTACGCAATGAGTAATGGTGCATTGAAAGAACGAAAAGAAAACGATGATGGTACAGAAACTTTCCACTGGGTGCAGGATAAACCAATTCCAGCATACCTGATGACGATGGCAGCTTCTGAGTACGTTGAGTATAAGGAAGATCTTGACGGTCTCGAAGTTAGCTATTATGTCCATAAGAAGTGGGATAGAGATACTGTCTATCGCTCCTTTGGTAAGACTCCAGATATGGTCAAATTCTTTGAATCGAAGTTAGGCGTCAAGTATCCTTGGGCAAAGTATGCACAGGTTACAGCTGCGAACTTCCTCATCGGCGGAATGGAAAACACAAGCGCAACTACACAGACTGATGGAACCCTTCATGATGAGAAAGCCCACAGAGATTTCGATTCTGATGGATTAGTAGCTCATGAACTTGCTCACATGTGGGGAGGTGACCTGGTGACGTGCAGAACATGGTCTCACGGTTGGCTAAATGAGGGCTGGGGTACTCAAATGCAAAATGAGTGGAAACGTCATGATAAAGGGGATGAGGAGTACCTCTATGAGCAATATGGTAAACAGCAATCCTACTTCAATGAGGATAAGAATAGATATCGTCGACCCATTGTGAAGAACGAGTGGGAACGAGGTTCTGATGTCTTTGATGCACACTTGTACCCAGGGGCTGCTTGGAGATACTATATGCTCAAACATCTTATTGGAGAAGACCGTTGGTGGAAGATTCTTGGAGAATGGATGAATCGGTTCTCACACAAGTCAGCGTATACTCACGATTTTGAAGGGCTCTTTACGGAATTGACAGGTGATGACTATGGTTGGTTCTTCCAGCAGTGGTTATACAAGGCGGGATATCCAGAGTGTAAGATCAAAATCTCGCATGATGAGGATCTTGGACATGTTCAAGTAAGAATTGAACAAACTCAGAAGAGCGATGATGGAGTGACTCCAGATGTATTCAGATTCCCTCTAACTATCGAGTTTGTAAATGATGATGGTGAACGTAGCAGATACACAGTCCAAGTGACTGACAAAGTTCATGGTTTTTACTATCCAATCAAGGACAAACCCAAACAGGTAATCATCGATCCAGATTATGCTACTCTAATGGATTGGAAGATAGAGAAACCAGAACCAATGTGGGTTGAGCAACTACTGAGTGGTAACAATACAATTCAGAAAATCAAGGCGGCACAATCACTAGGTAAGAAGGCTACTCCTAAAGCGGTCAAAGCACTTGGTGAAACACTACTAAAAGAGCCCTTTTGGGGAACACAGACCGAGATAGCAAAGGTTCTTGGTTCATTGAAATCAGAGTCAGCATTAGACTGGCTATTGAAAGCAACCTCTGTGAAGAGCACAAAAGCAAGAGCTGCAGTTGTTAGAGCACTTGGTCAGTTCTTCAAGAGTGACAAGGCCTTTGAAGCACTTAACAAACTCCTTGAAGACCAAGAGAGTTACTTCGTTGTTTCAGCAGCTGCTAATTCTATTGGCAAGACTCAGCATGATGATGCATTTGATACATTATCCAAATTCTTGAAGAATTGCCCCTCCAGTTGGCACGACATCATTGAGATTGGATGTCTTC
This sequence comes from Candidatus Thorarchaeota archaeon, assembly GCA_018238205.1. Classification (GTDB taxonomy): domain Archaea; phylum Asgardarchaeota; class Thorarchaeia; order Thorarchaeales; family Thorarchaeaceae; genus SMTZ1-45. The sequence continues at coordinate 64,382 of JABCTV010000003.1, read as the reverse complement.
AGGGTCTTGCGGCAACTGAGAAAGAAGAGGTCATTGATATTGCAAAACAGTACCTCAAACTTGGAACAAGCGATTGGATCAGGCGACACATTCCGGGCATTCTTGCTCGCCTTGGAAAACGTTTCAAGAAAGATCATCCGGAAATTCGTTCGATTTTGGAGAACTCTATTCTGGATAATTCATACAGAGTTCAACAATTTTCCATCGGTGCTACTTCATTGTATGAAGATGCTTCATTGATACCTACACTATCAAAACTGGCAGAACGAGCCGCTGATAGTGGAATAGTTCGAGATGCACGAGTTGCGATAAGAAAGCTTGGTAAAAAGAAACAACCCAAGGAAATTGATTCACTGAAAAAGAGTATCGAGGAACTCCAGAAAGAAAATAGAGACCTCAAAGATCGTCTGGATAAAATTGAAGCAAAACTCGATAATAATAATGAATAGAGAAAAAGGCGATGGAAGGGCGGGGTTGTCCCCGCCATTCAAAGCTAAGCAGGTATGACCTGCCCGCTCATCTTGCAGTTGTCGGTAACTTCCATCATAGTTTAGATCCTGTGAATTATACCTATTTGTCTAAACACAAAGACCTGATCATCAAGAACCAGTCTTCCTTGCATGAGAAGGAGTGGACCACGTTCTTCTGTGCGCTTAACAAATCCCCTGAATCCAAGTTGGGCTTCTTCACCGTTAGGACCAGTTACATTGATTCTAAAACCAAAGACAATAGTTCCATTGAACTTGCCTTCCTCAGGGCGACCTGCGATACCTAGGCCTTCATCGAAATCAAAGGTCGTATCATTCAATGAGAAATGGCCATCGAGTACTTCAAGTAAGACTCCACGTTCACCCCTTCGAGTTATTTTGAAGTCAAGATCCATTCGTGTCAAGTAATCAGCCTCGAAGTCGTCCATATCTTCAATGGTGAAGCCGCCACGACCCCTTGCCAGAATCTCAAATGTATCCCCAATACTGGCGGTGGCGGCGGCTTTTGTTTCAAGGACGGAAGCTGCGTCCACTGTTGTAGTTATCAACGGGAACGCAATGATGAAAACGAGGGCTAATGCGGAAATAAGTGTCAATGTTTTCTTGGCGCGTTTCATATTTTGCACGAAGAAATCTACGAATCTTGTATATATAGGCAGAATGAACGATTGCACTAGATGATTCATCTAGAAGAAATATCCGCGAAAACCATCAAATTTTCAGATTATTTCATCACCGAATCAGCCAAAAAGCTAGATGATTCATCCATTACCAATAAGACCTAAATTGACAAGAATAGGACAGGCGTCGCCATATGCAAGTAATAGGTTTAATCAGATTGGACTTACTCTTCGAAACGATTAGTGGAATAATCGCTTTGATTGTAACATACTATGCAACAAAGGCGTACCGTCTTACCGGTCAAAAGAAACTGTCAGATCTCTCAACGGGATTTCTCGTGCTTTCAGCTGGTATGTTTGGAAGAGTAATTGGTACGTGGTATTTCTTCATCCAGTTTGGTGGCGAAGGCAGTCATCTGATTATATCAATAGTCACGATTGCCTATGGTGTATCCAGAATATTGGCATACATTCTCTTTTTCATATCAATAAGACCTTCGCACACATTAGATAATCAAGAAAATCAGAATAGGTCGAATGGGTCAGGAATAAGTTTGCTATTAATGGCAACGTTCCTTGTTGATCCTTCTCTCGAAATCATCGCAATAATGGTACTTATTGTAGTAGTTCTTCAATCAATATTGAACTACCTGTCGACAGGGAGTAAATTTGCCCGCTATGTCTTGGTTGGGTTCATTTTACTCCTATTGAGTCATATCTGGATGGCTCAAGTAGCTACGGCTCCCGTAGCTGCAGCTCCTGGACTCTATCTAATGAGTCAAGGTGCTCAACTATTGGGTTTCTTGTCACTTTTAGTCATGCTAATCAAGGCTGGACGAGACTAATGAGTAGAAAACGCGCCTATCGCTCAAAGATGCGCATCTTAGCTGATATGATGCGTGCCATTCAGAGTGAAGGAGAAGAAGGTGCGGGACCAACAAAAATACTCTATGCCGCTAATTTATCCCACGATAGATTGAAACAGTATATTGACGAGCTTGTGAACAAAGAACTCATTTTAGAAGAAGACCCTAACAGTAACAACCGAACATACTATCTCACGGAGAAGGGTCGAGAATTTCTACGGGAGTTTATTAGAATAGAGAGATTCTCTGAAGCCTTTGGAATTGATATCTAAAATAACCAATCAGGCAAGGTTTTAAGAAATCTAACGGGCACGTCTTTCTAGATTGGGCCGGTAGATTAGCCCGGTAGATTGTCTGGTTCGCAATCAGAAGGTCGGGGGTTCAAATCCCCCCCGGTCCACCATCTTCATTCTGTGCTTTTTGTTCTTATTTGTAGTAGAAGTATCAATACAAAGAATGTGAGAACAATGGGAGTACAGGGCTTCCTTGAAAATACAATATTAAATCTGTTTTTCTTTACAGAAGATACTCGGGGCCGAAAATTTCTCTCCCCTTATAATGCAATAGACTCTTGTCAAAGGAGAACGATTGAAAGTTTTGTGTATTGAGGGTATTTTACAAACTAAGCCACGAATCTACTTTTCCATTCACCCTAGGTATAATACACAGTAAAATTCCTTGGGTTCAAGCTGGGGTTAATTTATTACAACAAGTACATTGACTATAATGAGATCAATCTAATGAGCAGTGACTCAATGAAAGAGTTACGTAGTCTTGCCAAACTTGTCAAGATGCGAAACGATGTTGCAAGAAAAATATCAAAGAAGATAGACACACCTGCTTTGATTGGGAATGTTGGTGAGTATATTGCAGCGAGAGTATTCGGGATTACGTTGGAAACGTCAAGGACCAATACGGGTATAGATGGCAAGTTCAAGTGGGGTGCCTTAGGGGGATTGACTGTCAATGTCAAAATGTATACAATTCCCAAAGTGCTTGATATAAACCATGATGCACCAGCTGATATCTATCTCGTACTTGCAGGATCAAGAGATCAGTCTGGAAAATTACTTCCTTGGTGTATCCACAATGTATACTTGTTTGATTATAAAGAGCTCAAGAAAGACTTCACTGTAAATGACCGTAAGATAAAACGAGAAATGAGTCTACGAAAAGAGCTTTGGACTCAAGCAGAAATTTATCCGGAGAAGCGAAACCATCGAACCATACTTTCACTGAACCAACGTAAAATGCTATCTCTATTCAACGATTGTGCTGATTGACTCACGATATAAATAAAGTTATGCCAAATACTTTTCTATCGCGTTGTCCTTTCAACTAATGGATGGGAGTGATAATAATGGAATCATTTTCTGATATAATCATTGTAATGAAAGTTGGATACTATGGTGAAAAAATAACAAGCATTCTACCAAGGATAAAGGCGCAATATGAAGCAGAAAAGGTAGATAATCCCGACGCTTTCTATCCCTTTGGTTATGAACGTGCTTACACACCTGATTCAGTACGTATGTTACTTGAGCGCCATATTTCTAGTATGTCTGAAAAACCATCTAGTATTGATGTTTTGTTTTCTCCAATCAGCAAGGCATATGATGCATGGTGTGAAGGATGCAAAAACAAAACTCTACGTCAGAAGTTTGACCTAGGTCCTAAGAAAGGCGCTTGGCGATATTTGAAACCGCATGTACGAGGGCTGGAACTATTTCCAGAAAGATATCCAACGGGCAGCGGTCTTTCTCCCTCAACTTCCTACTATGGATTGCTTATTGAAGACCTTGAGTTGTTCACTGATCCGACAGAGAAAGTGTGGATTGATCTAAAACCATACCGGATGATGATTGAAGAGGATATCAATGGGTGGGAACTTCGTGGCCGATGGCGTATGAAGAGTGCTATTCCCTGTTTCCGTGTCAATAATCATGCAGAAGTGCCGAAAAAGAAAGAATCTGTAATAGCTCGTGCAAAACTTGTCTATCCATATGCTGTCCAGCTAAGTGCAACACCATTTGATTAGGCCATCCACTAGATCATTGATGGACTATATTTATCCTATATCAAAAGCAAAGAAATTGTCTGGTTCGCAATCAGAAGGTCGGGGGTTCAAATCCCCCCCGGTCCACCATTTTCATTCTATGCGTTTTGTTCTTATTAGTAGTAGAAGTACCAATGCAAAGAATGTGAGAACAATCGAATATTGAAATGCTGCAAGGGGATTGATTGAGTCCCATAGATAACCTATAATAATTCCAGCTGGAAATGCAGAGATCCCAACCGCCATCTGAAAAGCTCCAATGATACTTGCCCGCCGCTCTTCTTCTACCAAATCAGACACAAAGCTGGTCTGAACTGGATCTAATGCTCCATTCATCAATCCAAAGAAGATGAAGAGAGGAATAATTGTAAACATATCAAAGACAAAGAAGTAAGCCCAAAGTGAGGTCAATATAAGAAAAAGAAAAGCTGTGACCAAAATTGGTTTTCTACCCACTCTATCAGATAGTCTTCCAAAGGGGTAAGCGGTCACTGCATACACAACTGTAAACAAGAGATAGAGAAGCGTCTGCTGCGGGACTGAATATCCATAATCTGCGGAAAAGAGGATCAATAGTGAATAGCTGAATGTAGCAAGTGACAATAATACAGAGGCCGCCAGAAACACTTTCAGATTATTATCAAGACCTCGAAAATTGACGCCCTTGAAAATATCTTTTCCACGCTTTTCTTTGATAAAAACGGAAACTATGATTACTGAACCAAGGCTTGGTATGACCGCTAACAGGATAATTCCATTATATCCAATGTATTGGAAAAGTAGGAATGTGATTATCGTTCCAAGAACTGCACCTGCTGTATCGAGTGCTCTCAGTACACCAAATGCACGTCCCCGGTTCTTCTCAGTTGAATGACCTGCAACAATAGCATCACGGGGTGGTCCACGTATCTTACCTAATCGGTCCATAGATTTCCAGAGCACTATCTGAAAGAACTGGTATCCTAAGGTTGCTAGAACAAATCCAATCCGCGCAAGAGATGACATTGCATATCCTAATGTAATGAAGGCCTTTCTCTTTCCCGTTCTATCAGAAGCATACCCTGCACCTAGCTTAGAGAGTGAGGCAATCATCAGTGCTAATCCATCAACCATCTGTACTTGACCCGGACTCAATCCAAGCTGAGTAGTAAGAAAGGTCGGCCAGATGGGTGCAATCATGTCCGATCCGGTATCATTAAGAAATGACGCAGCTCCAAAAACATGTGCTGGATTCCGCTCGATTTCATCTTCCGTTGAGATTGAGTCTTCAGGGGTCACTACCAACCACCATAATCTTCTAATTTCTAACTACCTCATATTTTGATTGGTTGAGATTTCAGGTCTAATGGAAAGTAATTTAACAATAGTGAATTATATTGTATAGCATGGTCGACGTTTTACGTAAGGAATCATCCCATACATTTGATGAAACAGTGAAGAGAGCTGAAGAAGCGCTTGCTAGTGAAGGATTTGGTCTCCTGCTTACTAAGGGAATAGAAGATATCTTCAAACAGAAACTTGGAATTGACTATCCACGATATACGACTGTCCTTGCGTGCGCACCAGAACTTGCAAAAATGGGATTAGATGCTTCAAAGGATGTTGGAACGCTCTTCCCTTGTAGCTTTGTAGTATACGAAGATGAAGGTAAAGTCATGGTATCTCACACTTCAATCATGAGAGTAGCTTCTGAGTTAGGGCTTGCTTCCGAGGATGCAATGGCCTCAGTCATTGAAGAAACCGGAAAACGAGTTCGCAAAGTATGGGATAAAATCTAGAATGTAGTCGAAAGATTCAGAAGTCCCTATACATTTCTCTAAAACATGGTAGACAGGATTCAGAAGCAATGGGAAGACAATGCTGAAGCATTTGCGGATCTCATTGCAGGAACAGGGACTCCACATCATGAGAGCATCCTCAATCCGTGTGTTGAAGAGCTACTTGGAGATGTCAAAGGAAAGAGTCTGCTTGATGCTGGGTGTGGTGAAGGATACCTAGCTAGATATTACACTAAGAAAGGAGCAGATGTAACAGCAATTGATCTTTCTCCAAGTTTGATTGAAACTTCTAAGATGATAACAGACAGCGAAAGTCTTGAAGTAGACTATAGAGTTGGTGATGTCTGTCATATTGAATCCGTTCCGAATGAAACGTTTGATATCGTATTGTCTAATCTTGTGTTATTGAATATACCAGATCTTGTTGTTGCCCTCAAGGAATACAATCGTGTTCTAAAAACGGGGGGTCATCTTGTTTTTTCGATTGTACACCCAGCATTCAATTTCTATGGACCTGGTGCATGGGAAATGGGAGAAAAGGACCCTGATACGAATAGAAGAGAGGGATTGTTCTTCAAAGTAGACAATTATTTTGATGAAGAAGAATTCGAGAGATATTGGAGAACAAGAAAAGGGGAGAAGTTCCCAGCACCCATAAGCTTCTTCCATAGGACCTTAGCTACCTATCTGAATTCTCTTGTTACTACTGGATTTAATCTTGTAGATTTCAGGGAGCCTCGACCTTTGGATGACAACCCATTCTTTGACAGGGAGCGGCGTATACCCTTCTTTGCTGTGTTTAAGACAGAGAAGAAATAGACCACTTCCAAACGCTTTTTCGATTAAATATTGATGTTGAGTAGGTGTTTATTGGATGAGTGATGAGTCTAGATTATTTCCCGTTAATCTTGTTTGGACTGGTGGAAAGAGTGGTAGTCTTGCAGTAGAAGGCAAAGCTGTAATCAAAACTGGTGAAGCAAGTTATCATTCACCGGAAGATCTCTTTGTAGCCTCGGCAATAACATGTTACATGAATGGATTTGTGAATTTTACAGAAAAGATGCATATTGACTTCAAATCATTTGATTGCGATTCAGTGGGAGTTTTGGAAAAGGTTGGTCGCAGTTTTGAGATTACAAAGATTGAGATGAAAGCCGAGGTAGTAGTTGAGTCGGAAGACTTACGCAAGAAGATTAATCGAGCATTAGATCTTGCAGCTAAATATTGTTTTGTTGGAAATAGTATGAAGTGCCCAATCACACATAACGCAAAAGTCATTGTAGAGTAGACCCAAACCCTTTTCCCAGAGATGATATCAAACCGGATTTAGTGATAGTGATGAGTGACGATTCACATGAATATCTTGTAAAATTGGATTGGACACATGGTAAGGTCGGAGACCTCAATGTTGAAGGAAAACCCAAGATTCAGGTAGCAACACCACCGGAGTTCGATGGTCCAGAGGGAATAATCTCTCCAGAGGATCTCTTTGTGGCTGCAGCAACAACCTGTCTTATGACAACGTTCGTTACTTTCACGAAGAAAATGCGAATTGAGTTCAAGTCATTCTCATGCGATGGTCATGGAACCCTAGAAAGAGTAGAGAAAGGATTCCAGTTCACTAAATTGCTTCTAAAAGCGAAGGTTACTGTAGAGTCAGCAGAGTTAGTACCAAAAGCTGAACGAGCGTTAGAACTAGCAGGAAAGTACTGTCTTGTAACGAACAGTATGAAATGTTCTACTGAGCACGAAAACGAAGTAATTGTAGAATAAAATGAGTGTGGGCCGAATACTTACGGCCCAATCATTCCTTCTCTTCTACTGGTGGAAGTACGTAAATCACACCATCATATTCTGGTAGATTTACTTCCACGAATTTATCATCCTTTGGTTTGCCAAAGCTGATCTTCTCAACACCATGCATAGCTTGCAAATCTTTCAGCCATGCTTTCAAGTCTTTTGAGATATATGCTGCAGGAAGACCCTGTCTCAATGAAATACCAGCTTCGCGTTTGAATTTCCAGAAAGCTGAGTTGGTCTGACTCAAGAGTTCAGTATGCTCTGTGAGTATAGAGTTCCACTCTTTCTTAGCTGCCGGATAGTCTTGATGATGAATACCTTTCTCATCGTATAGGTCTCGATAAATCCTATCAGTTATGTAAGGAGTTATTGGAGCTAAGGCACGAGTTATGATCTTCAGTACTTCATGCAGAGTGAACCAAGCTGATTCTTGTTCATCCTTTGAGAACTTACTTTCAGTATTGAAAGCTCTGCCTTTGATCATCTCTAATATGTGGTCTGCAAACAAGTTCCAAGTAAATCCACGAATTTCCATTGCGGGTTTATGGAAATCAAGAACATCACACTCTGGAATGATTCGCTCTATCATTTTGTTTGCTTCTGCAAGAATCCATTGATCTACAGGTAGTAGTTTATTGAATGCAATTTCTTTCGGAATTGGAAACATTGAGATGAATCGTGCAATATTCCAGAGCTTTGTTGTGAACTTTGACACGCCAGCTAGGCGATCCTCAGAAAAGCGAACATCACTTCCAAGTCCAGCCTCAAGTGCTCCAAACATACGCATAGCATCAGCACCATATTTCTCTACAAAGGGCATAGGAGGAGGTGAGTTACCTTTCGATTTACTCATTGCTGCTCCGTTCTCATCTACTACATGTCCTGATACCCATACTTCCTTGAAAGCAGGCTTACCTGTCAACTGTAGTGTTCTTAGAAGAGAATAGTAGAGCCACGTTCGTACGATATCCTTTCCTTGAGGACGTAAAATGTTACCAAATGCTTTCTTGAACAGTTTGTCATTACGCATGTAGCCTACTGCTTGTAGACCACTAGTTGATGAGTCCATCCAAGTGTCAAATGTTCGTTCTTCACCCTTGAATCCCTCTTCTGCTCCACACTTGGGACACTTTGTAAATGGTGGGTCCTCTCTCCACGGCTGGTAATATTTTGGTTCTCCATCTAATTCTGGAACTACAGGTTCTTCGCATGAATTGCAATACCAGATTGGAAGCTCTGTTCCATAATATCTGCGTCTACTTACAGGCCAGTCCATAGACACCCTATTGAGCCAATCAATGAGGATTTGTCTATGAAATGCTGGGTAGAATGTAGTTTCCTTTGCAATTTTGAGAAGTTCATCAATGAATTTCACTTGTTTCACATAATATTCATCCATTGCAATGAACTCTATCGGAGTTCCACTACGCCAGCATAGGGGCACTCTCTGCATGGATTGTTCCTGTTTGAGGAGTAAATCTCGCTTCTTTAATTCTGCAAGGACTGCTTTACGAGCATCAGCAATTTTCATACCAGCATATTCGCCTGCTGCTTCTGTCATGGTACCATCAGGTGATACTGCAACGATTGGCTTCAATGCATAGTCCCTGAATGCCACCACATCACCTTGGTCACCATAACTGCAGATCATGAGGGCACCAGTACCAAATTCCATCTGAGCCGTTGGGCTTGCTGTTATTGTTACTTCCAAATCAAATAATGGAACCTTAGCAATCTTTTCATGGTAGGCGGTATAGCGTTCGTCTTTAGGATGAACGAATACTGCACCACAAGCGCAAAGGAGCTCAGGTCGTGTGGTTGCGATCTCTATAGGATCAAGACCTTCTACTTCAAAGTGAACGTAGTTCAGAGTTGTGGGACGCTCCGAGTACTCGACCTCTGCATCAGCTATAGTTGTACCGCAGTCAAAGCACCAATTATTGGGTCGTGCATCAGGATATACCAATCCTTTATTCCAGATTTCAATGAAAGTAGCCTGCGTCACTGCACGGAATTTGGGGCTATCAGTACGATAACTTCCCTCATTTTCATAGGTATTGAAAGCAATTCCAAGTCTCTTGAAAGCTTCAATTACAACTTTTTCATCTTCATCCAGACGGTTTTTGCACAATTCAAGAAACTCTGCTCGTGGAGTTTCGTGCATACTGATTTTGAGATCTTTCTCTACTCTTACTTCCACCGGCAGACCATTACGGTCTATTCCCAGAGGAAAATTAACCTCAAAACCACGCATTCGTTTGTAACGAGCAATGGTATCGATTTGGGTGTAATGAGTTACCTGACCTACATGCATAGGTCCAGACATGTAAGGAGGTGGTGTATCTACAGTATAGATCTCCTTTCCTGAATCCATATTGAACTTGTACGTATCCTCATTCTGCCAAATTTCAAGTAATTCAGCCTCTGCATGAGGTTTCCAGCGTTTAGACTTAATTTTCGGTTCTAGTTTTGACAAAAGGATCAGTCTCCTTGATGTCAGCAAGGGTCGGCACTCACTCGCCGCTCAGGCTCGTTGATTGTGCATAGCCTAAAAGGCCTTTGGTCAGTTTTGATTATCCATCAGCAGACTGCATGGACAAAATAGGAGGATTTGGCGCGATAGAGTGACCAAAGCCGTGTTATTGTATTCGAAATTTCGGCAAACTGGTCTATTCAAGAAAGCTTCTTTAACAACGAGATGAAGCAGTACTTGCTTAGCTTAGTGAGGACTCTATATGAGAGCAGTGTTGAAGATAGGAGGTTCTCTCCTCTATGATAAGGACGGCAATATTCTTGTCGAAAAGGTGAGAAACTATGCTGTTGCTATAAAGTCCCTAGTTAAGGATGGACATTCGCTAGTTGTTGTTGTGGGCGGAGGAATACCTGCTAGAGTATTCATTTCTGCTGCTAGAGATCTAGGAGCAAGTGAAGCACAGTGTGATTGGTTAGGAATTAAACTAGCCAGAAACAATGCAGAACTATTGTGTGCAGGTCTTGGTGACATTGCGTATCCAAAGATTGTAGAAACTCTAGATGAACTAGAAGTCGCTGTGAAACTTGGAAAAGTAGTGCTGATGGGAGGCTTGATACCTGGTCAATCTACCAATGCAGTTGCAGCACTTGCCGCTGAAACAGTAAATGCAGAAACCCTGTTCAACGCAACAAATGTCGATGGAGTCTATGACCGCGATCCAAAAGAATCAGGTGCTAAACGATTCGACACAATTACCATAGTCGAATTGAAGAAGGTACTCTCTGGCGGTGGTACTAAGGCTGGTGAGTACAAGCTCTTTGATTCTGTAGCTATCAGAGTCGTAGAACGCTCAAAGATACCCACGGTCATATTTGATGGTAGAAACCCTGACAATCTTACACGTATCTTTCTTAGTGAGAATATCGGGACACGTATTGTCCATAATGATTAAGGTGAACTAAAGATGAAAAAATTGCTTGAGAGAGTATTCGCTTCCCGTGCTCAGACCCGTGTTATCCAGCACTTCTTGGACCGTCCAAAGGACTTTTTCAATCTGAGTAGAGTAGCTAAAGAAACAGGACTGGCTCATTCAACCATTCATCGTGTCATGCAGCCACTTGTAGACATGGGAATTGTCAAAGAGATAAAAGTAGGACAACAGATTCGCTTGTTCATTCTAGAAACAGAAGACCCCAAATCCAAGATAATTGCAGATTTTTACGATAGTATGAAACCTCATCTGGAAGAAACAGGAACAACTAAGTAATCCACGGAAATTGTTAAAACCAGCAGTTATTCTGATTTTATTACTCAAGCCGAGGTAGCCAAGCCCGGTCAACGGCGGTGGACTCAAGATCCTTCAAGCTGATGGCTTGACTCCCATGAGAAATCCACTCTTGTAGGAGTTCACGAGTTCGAATCTCGTCCTCGGCACCATTTTTCTATTAGACTCAACATCGGTTACTTCGATATTCTTAGTTATTTGTTTAAATCCAATTCATCCTTGTATGGGTCAATCTCACGAACAGCATCTCTCACAGCCACTAAGTTCTCTGGAGGGGTGTCAACTGTGACAACACAACCAGGAGCTACAATTAGACGTTTGAAACCGGCTTCATCAACAGCCTTCATGATTTGATCTCTTGCCTCATCAGGAGTACCTGTTCTCAACACTCCGTTGTGATCAATTCCACCCAATGCAGTGATACGTGATCGTTGTTTACCTTCTTTCAGTGATAGAGCTGAGCTCTGATCCTCCCAATTGATACCATCTACACCAGGTGTCTTAGCAATCTTATCAAACCGAATTTCTTCATTCTCTTCACGAGCATGAAGATGAATCATAATGAACTTGGCTTTTCCACGCAGTCTGGATATTAATTTGAGGTCATAAGGATAGATGAATTCCTTGTAATAGTCATCAGAGATGGATGAATGTGTAGAATGTTGTGATGCAAGAAATAGACCATCAGCTCCAGCTTCAAGTGTTGTCCTAGCAAAATCAATCATTACATTGGTAATTAAATCAAGCGCACTCTTCAATATCTTTGGGCTTTCATCTGCATACTTTATGAACTCGCGACCACACAATCTATCTGCAACCATAGGACCATCGAAAATTGTGGCCATAGTAGGCACTGTTCCATGAGCGTACTTTTTAATTAGTTCCACTGCACGAACCTGATTTCCAAACTCTCCAGCATTCACATCGACTGGTTCTAGCACTTCCCATCCAGATGCATCATGAATAGGATAGGATGTCATAGAAGTGGAACCTGTAATCGCACCATCATACTCTGCGGTACAACCGAAGTCTGGGCACGGGTAATGACCAAAGAATGAAATCTTGAGAAGATCGTGGTTCATTTTCTTATGAAACTCAATTTCAGCCTCAGCAAGACCCTCGGGAGTTCTATCTCTATCTGGATGATGCTTCCAGAGGGAGAGAGGTATTTGGTCTCCGAGATTTCCAAGTAGGGTTTCTTTTAGTAAATCAAACTTAGACATGGCACTTCTCTAACTCTCATTGATGATAATGAGGCTTTCGAAGAGGATATGCCATCAGACATAAGTAGACTTCAGTATGGAGAAGTACTGCGTCTTTGTGCGCAAGGTGGAAATTGATTGACTGAATTGACTGCCCTCTATAGTCTTGAAAAACTTCTAGCCATGGATGGAATAGATGAGTTAGATAAAATGAGCGCAGAAGTCAATCCATTCTGGAACAGGGCTCGCTTGGATGTGACATGGAGCCTTCCAGTAATGTCAGGATTGACCAAGAACAGTAGAATTTCAATTCAACAAATGAGGGAAGCCTCACGAAACGAGTTATTGGTATTCCATGACAAGTCATACGTCGAAACACTAGATCTCTTTGGAAATACAGGCTCGGCGTTCTCTGCTAGATTTGGTCTTGATACAGCTGAATGTCCAATATTCCAAGACGTTCACAAGTATGCCAGTCTTCCAGTAGGCGGAGTTATTGATGCAACAATAGGTGTTTCAGAAGGCAAATTCAAAAATGCAATTTCCTTTGCTGGGGGTTTTCATCATGCAACGGAGAGCCAAGCAGCAGGTTTTTGCTATCTAAACGATACTGTAATTGCTATCAAGAAGTTCAAAGAACTCAATCCTGGTAAAAAGGTGCTATATATCGACACTGATGTTCATCACGGAGACGGAACTCAGATGGCATTCTATGACGATCCTGATGTTCTCACAATATCCCTTCACGAGATGAGTATGGGATTCTTCCCTGGAACAGGTAGAGTTGAAGAGATCGGGATTGGTGAAGGAAAAGGATACTCTGTTAATATCCCATTACCACCACTGACCGATGATGTAGAGTATTGGAGAGCTTTCGAAGATGTGGTAGTTCCAATCTGGTTATCTTACAAACCAGACTTTGTTTTCTGGGAAGTAGGCGCAGATGCTCACATGGATGATCCTTTAGCAGACCTTATGCTCACCTATGATACATATCACCGATTATCCATGACAATTCGACAACTTGTACACTTAGGAAATAGGAAACTAGTTGCAGTGGGTGGTGGTGGATACGATCCTGTAACTGCTGCTAAAGTCTGGACTATTGTTCTTACAGATTTGGCGGATATTGCACTTCCTCCGATACTACCAGCAGAGTGGATTCGACTTGCTCAAAAGTATGGTTTCAAGGTAAGCAGAGGCGGATGGACAGATAGGCCGAGGAGAATGGATGATGAAAACCACCCAAAGGTCAAGCGAGCTGTAGATGATGCAATAAACAAAGTAAAGGAACTCATCTTTCCTGTTTTCGGTTTAGAAAAATAGTACAGCCTAATATTTCCGAATTCCCAACAGGCACCGATGATTTGTGATATCCTTGTACATCTCAAGTGTCTTGAAATTTCTGAACACTTCAAGTAATTCGTCTTCAGTGAAATAATGGTGTGGGATACCACTCTCAGGTCCACTTTGTGGAATGAACGTTCCATCCTCTACCTGATGCAGTTTCCAATCATCTTCTGGGTTTTCCGGTTTCGGACCAAGAATTGGTACCGTAATGAAAAGATATCCTCCAATCTTCAAGACTCGTTCAACTTCTCTAACAGTAGTAAGAATATCTTGCATTAGATTATGATGGATGGTCTGAATTGAAATCACAGCATCAAAGAAATCATCAGGATATGGGAATGGTTCCTCCATCCTGTTTAGACGGACATCTGCATCGAGTTCTTCATCCTTCAACCATTTTACTGCTAAATCAAGTGCTGTTTTGGAGGCATCAAAACCGGATACCTCGAAGCCTTCTCTGGAAAAGTGCACGAGGTGTCTTCCAGTTCCACATCCTAAATCGAGGATTCTTTTTACATCTTCATTTTTGAATATACTATTTAGTCGTGACATATCTGGATGGGAATTTACAAAGATATGCCCCTTTTCTTCGAAGATTTTTTCCCAGTCAGGCATACCTCTTCACAATTATGAACCAGATATGGATTTTGTTAATTTTCAAAATATAGGGAGAAATAAAAGACTGGGGAAGTTAGTCAAGTTTTCACAGATATTGGGAGAGAAACCTCATTGACACTAAAAAGACGATATATTGTGCTGATTCTCGGTCTAATTGTAATGTTATCAGGAGTAACTCTGGCGGCAAGTACTCAGAGTGGCTTTGGAATTGTTAACGTAACAGAAGTCGATTTCCAGGCTGCAGATGGTTCTTTGATTCACAGTACTTTACAACGACCTACTTACGCTACCAATGCAGACCCACTTCCCGGTGTGGTTGTTATCCATGGTTCGCTTCAGAACAAGGAGTGGTTGATGGCATTTGGTATTGAATTAGCAAGACGAGGATTTGTAGTACTCACAATCGATGCTAATGGACATGGAAACTCGGATCCGGGTTCAGGAAGTGGCACCGCTGCATTGGATTACATTGCCTCCCTAGATTATGTCGATAGTTCACAGATTGGATTGATAGGACATAGTATGGGAGGAGGAATTTCGTGGAGTGCAATTGAGGATTCCAGTGTCTATGTAAGAGCATTAGTTCTTGTTGGTGCTGGGTTTAGGTCTGATGCATCCTATACTCCAAATACCCTCTTGGCCACAGGTAATTTTGATTCACTCTCCAGTTATCCTCACAACTATACCAAACTTGATCCGTACTTCAATGTAACAGGAGTAGTTCCTGACACAACATATGGTGATTTCATCAACAACACTGCAAGAAGGGCTATCTTTCCAAGTACAAACCACCTCTTTGAAACAATTGATCCGACTATAGTGAGTGAGAGCATTGATTGGATGAAGAATAGTCTGAAGGGAGGAGTTGAAGATGAGCATTGGATTGCAAGTACTAGTCTCAACTATTCTCTTTGGTTATTTGGTGGACTCGCAGGACTAATGGGAGCATTACTCACAGTATTTCCAATGATTTTGATTCTGATTGAAACTCCACTCTTTGCTGATGTGAAAGGAACACCTTTGGATGAACATGCAGGTGATACAAAATCATTATTGACAAATGGAACGATCTATGCTTTGATTGGTGCGGGAACCTTCTTCCCATTACTCGCTATAGGGTTACTTGCATCATACATGATTCCCTTCCCACAATCCTATGGATTATCAGTTATGACATGGATGACAGGTAGTGCACTCGTTGCACTCATAGTACTCTTTCTAATTTTGCGTTTTAGAAAACAAGGTCAATCAGACACGCCTAGTTTGACAATGCGAGGATTACTAGGATTTGGAAATAATAAGACCTACCTGACATGGGTCAAGACCCTCATTTTATCACTCGTTATATTCGCATGGCTGTATGTACTCGCACTCTTGGCAGATTTAGGGTTCATAGCAGACTTACGGTGTTTCCTACCTGGGTTGCATGATCTTACCATAGCTCAAGCAACAATTGTGCCTCTCTATTTTGGTGTGTTTCTATTTTATTTCATAGTGGAAGGAGCATGGTTAACAGGTCCGATGCTACAGAAAAGCTCAGGAACATGGTTCAATAGTCAGATGAATATAACTGCGAAAGCAGTCTTTATCAAAACAGTTCCATATATTGCTCTGATAGTATTCGAATTTGTAGGTGGATTCCTAGCAGGAGCAACTCTAGTACCCGGTTTAATCGGTTTCTCGTGGTTGTTCTTCTATGCATTCACTCCGTGGTTTGCAGTATGCACAGTGATTACCATGTTTGCATATCGTGTGACTGGTAATCGATGGTTGGGTGCAATGGTCAATGCATTACTATGTGCATGGCTTCTAGCATCTATTCTATCATTTAGAGGATAAACCACTTTGAAAGGTGACGGGTCTTTAGTGACCCGTTCCTACTTCTTTTTCTCTGGATGGGTAAATAGCCATTCAATGAGACCCGTACCAGTATTTTCCAGTTCCTTACAGGTATGAATTGCCATACCCTCGTAAAGCTCAGTAGTACCTCCGGGAAACTCACGCGCAAATCGAACAAAGCTCTTAGGTGTGATTAACTTGGAACGGAGATTATAGACAGAACCATCAGTTCCTACAATTCTTGTCTTGGCACCTACGGGTATACCAAACTCTTGATGGGTTTCTGTAGCAACGTCAACGCTCTTGATTGATTCATGACCAGCAGCATTACTAATTCCTCCGGAGGAGTGAATAGCACCCTTGACTTCATCACGACGAAGACCAATAGATACATCATCAAACTGGGCATGAAGAGCAAACCAGCTCTCTATGTGCCAGTTTCGAGATCCCCAGCTCTTATCGCGTTCACCATATCCCTTGAATTTTACAATCTTTCCATCTGGAAATTCTATTGTACCGTGAGGCGCTCCGGATTGCTCAAAGTGTCCAGCCCAAGAAGTACCACTTCCACTTCCAAAGTCATACGCAGGAAATCTTGCGGGCCAAACAATGGCAGCCTTGATTTTATCTCCATTGTAGATAATGTGCCATTCTTTCAGCGGTTCAACCAACTTGTATGTTAGTGTGCCATCAGTTAGTGATTCCGAGAAATCATCGGAAAATGGTCCTTCAGGTTCTTGGAAATAGACTTCACGTTCATTATCATAAAAGAGGGCAAAGACAAATTCTCTCTTCTTTGTATTCGGGAGTAAACCAATTGTAGAAAATCCAGAGATTCCAGTATCAAGATCAACCCAATTGAAATAGTAACTCTCGCGCCAATCAGGTTTTTCATCAGCAGTATGAGCATACTCATCGGATTCTGTGAGTTGTGATGTGCCTTTCATTCTACAATACTCCTATTCGGGTAGTAAATAGAGAGTAGGATCTTCTTCCATGTCTTCGTCAAAACGACCGAATCGAAGGAATGCTGGATCAGCATCGTTATCCATGAAGAATGGTACATATTCATCAATCACTGACTGAGAGATGGTCCAATCTATCTTGTTTGTGATGCCCACTCTATCGGTGTATCGGGCATATCCCCGCCAGTAGGCTACAGCACCTGCTAGCATGAGTTTCTTCTTATCCCATTCTGCGAACTTCATATAGAGCTCAGAGAGTGAAGCTTCTGCAGCATCCGCATAAGATGGTAACTCATCGAGTCCCAGAGATACAATCTTAGAGCCCCTTTCTGTATATGCTGCAACATTTGTGACAAGACCTGAGTAGTCACCAGGCTCGATAGTCATCGTACCAATATCATTGAATGTAGCGGTTGCTCCTTTGATAGTCATGGCTACACCCAATTTAGCAGAAGGTATCTTTGTTTCAGTATCAGACCAAGGAAGCCAGAGGTCTCCTTGCCCATCATGTAGTCTAGTGAACTCTGAAATAACAAGTATCTCATCATTAGAGATTGGATAAGGTCCATGATCTATCAACTTGGCTCGAGCTTCACACTCATCCATGAATGCATAGAGCTCCACCTGACCTAGAGAACGCCGAATCTTCTTCACCTGATCTGCGTTAACTGGCTGGAGGTTGTCCTTCAACCAATTCAAAGAGTCATCTCCCAAGGCGAGATTCTTCCCTCCAGACTGTGCAACGGTAGGTTCTCCCGTGTTGAAGTAGTTTGTACCTAGTTTATACCATTGCTCCAACATCCATTTCCACTGATCCTGTTTTTCTTGGGGTTCATTTTTCGGATCATCTTTACACTTCTCAAATACTATTCCCATTCGTCCAAGGGAATAATATAGCCAGAGATATGTAATGGAGAGAGCGTTGACTTCAGACAGAAGGGTCTTGCTCTGTTTCGCAAGCTCCTCTGGCGTTATTTTAGTCCAGACCTGTTTCATGACATCATAGAGATGGTCATAAGTGTGGTAACATGACACAGAGATATACTCGTTTGTTGGAAATATCTCAGACTCCAAAAGACCTCGCTCAGCCAGAATGTCTGAAAAAGTGTCAGAAACGTGTTTAATCATCTTGTTTGTATCGCCAGCATCCATTGCTATTGCTCCTGTAAATTATTGCATATCTGAAGCAGGACCAACGAAAACGTGAGTATTAAGCGTTTCAGAATAGTAACGTGAAGCTTATTACATGCTAAATGTGTCACGCGGAGAGCCTGAGGAAGGATGTCAAGTTGAAAGAGGTCGCACGAGGACTCATCTCACTGAAACGTACAGCTGAGGGAGAGCTAAGGTACATCACCACCATGAAAGAAGTAATCCAGCTCCTGAAGGAGGGTGCTGATGGAAAAATTGTCCTCGTAAATGATGGTGGAACCACTTTCTTAGCACCAGTTCTATCAAAGCTTGCAGGCGTGGTCTGCATAACTGGAGCCCTTGGATCACACCTTGCTATTGTTACTAGGGAATTCGAAATACCAGCACTGATGGGCACTAAAGTAGAGCATCCCAAGAATTTAGACAGAAAACATGTAATGATTAGACCTGATGAAGGAACTACTGGCGTACTCTTGTTACGGAGTGAGTGATTAATTGCAAATGGTTCACTCTCTTGAAGACATTCAACCAAAAGATGTTGAAATTCATGGAGGAAAGGCAGCAAATCTTGCGAAATTGGCACATTTGGGATTTCGTGTTCCAAGAAGTCTTTCCATTTCCAGTAATGCATTTGTCCAAATGGTAGAGAGTAATCAAGATCTTGTTAGCTTGCTAAAAATAATAGACGATTCTGATGATTTTGAAAAGATAATTGAGATTTCTGCTAGTTTACAGGAAATAATAGGAAACTACAGCTTACCTGAGATTCTGGAAACTGAAATTTTTGAAAAGTTCAAACACCTCCAAGAGATAACTAAGAACAGTGAGATTGGTTTCGCTGTACGTTCTTCAGCAACAATCGAGGATCGTATCGATATCTCGTTTGCTGGACAGGCGGAGAGTTTTCTCTGCGTGGAGAATCAAAGGGACATCCTTGAATCGGTAAAGAGGGTATGGCAATCGGCGTTTTCGGAAAGTGCGGTCATCTATCTAAAGACCAAAAAAATTCCCATGAAACAGGTCAAGATGGCTGTTATAATTCAGGAAATGATTCCAGCAGATATCTCGGGCGTGATGTTTACCGCTAATGTTGTTAATAATAATACTGAAGAGATTTTGATCAATGCAACGTGGGGCCTAGGTGATTCTTTAGTTTCAGGGAAAATAGTGCCTGATACATACATTCTGACTAAGAATCCACTGAGTGTGATTCAACGTGTTTTAGGTGGGAAAGAATTCACCTCTCTGCCTGCGAGAGATCAACCAACCATATCAAAAACTCCAACGAACAAACAATCTGAATTTTCTCTGGATGAGCAAACGCTGTTCGATATTGCGGATGTTGGAATGAAAGTCGAAAGTGGCATGGAATCCCCTCAGGATATCGAATGGTGTATTCGTCCCGATGGCGGCCTTGTAATTCTTCAGTCAAGACCAATAACTACGCTCAGCGTGCCTTCATCTCATGAAGTGAAGTCCCTGGAATAACCGTAATTGCCTGTTCAGGACATGCTTCCACGCACTTCATACAACCAGTACACTTTGAAAGCCAAATCGGATCAATTCTCCAAATCTCAGGATTATGAGGGTCTGGATGGTCATCCTCTAACGTAGGATGCATAAGAAATACTGCGGGGTCACATATTAGAAGACATTTTCTACAATCGCGAGGGTCGGTGCTTGCTCCGGTATGACACTTGGAATAATCCACCTTGATAACTGTCTTTTTTACCATTAGAAATACCTCAGTACTTTCCTGCTTGTCCTGGAACTTCATCACGTGGGATCAGATTGAGTGCATCATGATTGCATGCATGTCTGCAGACTCCACACCCGAAACACTTGTCCAAGTCTACAATTACTCGCTTTATTGATGGAAGATACCGTAATGCACTGAACTGACACATCGAAACGCATTCTTTGCAGCCTTGGCAATTGTCAATGTCAATATCGATTACATATTCACCCTTGTAAACGGTTCTCAAATCAAAATCGTTCCTTAATCGGAGACCACCACATTCGGGAGTTTCACATGAACAGATTGCATTAATGTAAGGTACAGGTTGGAACCATACAGATGCAACGTATCCTTTCTCGTTCTGTTCCTGAAGCGCCTCAATTGCTTCTTCACGATCCAATCGATACTTCACACCTTCTGGAATGTACCTTGTGTGTTTTTCAATGACTTCGGATAATTGACCAAAGTTGATACATACTGCATCCTTGACGCCTCTCTGCATCCATCTGCACACACAGTAGTTCTTGATTATAGGTTCTGCAGCAAGATTACCTATAATATGTTGAGCATCCTCTAGAGGTAGAACCTGACCAAAGTGTCCATCAGCCCGCACAGGATTTCTATTCTTCTTCTCACTGTGAATTTGGCCTTCAACCACATGTCGAATAATTCGGCCAATGATTGGCATCCTCATCTTATATCCTAGACCGATGGAATTGAAACCCATAATCTTACGGATAAATAGTGTTTCCATGTTCTTCCATTGTTCTTCCAGGTATTCACTGCAATTGTACTCGTCAGCAAGCTCTTGATGATAGAGTCTAGCATTCTCATACCATTTTCCACCGTCACCGTGTTTCAGACACCACTCACACATTAATTATCACCTATGCAACAGACTTGGTGTGCAATTGCTAATATTTAAGACGCTCGAAAATACTTTCGAGATACTTTACTATGTTGATAGAAGAACTTCAAAAGAAAACTGACCTAAACAATACCCATAATCCTTTTCTCCGAGATTCTGCATAGTTGTGACATCGAGGAGTCCCCCTAATGATACGATTAATTGGTATTCTTACACATGGCGGAGTTCCAGTAACGGTCAAAAGCTCGATGGATGCAGAGGGGGAACTTATTCTTGGTCCTCTGATAGAAGCAGCAAAGGCACTGAGTAATGTTATGGGTAGTGGAGAGGTTAGGAAACTTGGTTTTCGAGATAATACCCTAATCGTAACAGAAACGAGTAAAGGGTACACGATTGTTGCCTTAGTTAGTAAAGCAGAGGACTACATGGACAGTCTCCTAAGAGTTATTGCAGATGCGATTGATGACTCAGATATAGCACCTGCAGACGGAGCCGTTAATGATAATCATATGATCATTGTAGATGAGATATTGGGAACCTACGTGAGAGAGCATATTGATGCAGGTTTTCCAGAAACTTTGACAATGGTATGGGAACCTATTGTTCAAGCAATGAAAAAGGATGCTAAACTATCGAAAGCAATCAATGACGTGGAAGCACTACTTGGTAGATCTGAACCAATTGAGAAATGGAATGGGTTCAAGTCAAAAGTGAGTGGTACTCTTGAAGAAGCTCTGGAATGTGCTCTTCAGGGTGAATTTGATCGTGCATGTGCAATTGCAATGGACATAGAAGGACCACTTGCAGGAGTATTCAGTATCAAGATGGGAGCATTGACACACTCTATGACAAAAGTCGTGTCACCAACATTAGCAGAGTTAATAGAAATATCTGCGCAGCTCTCGGAGGATTATCCTTTCACTGATCTAGCAAGAACACTAGTCGGCTATATATCTGGTGCCAATATTCCTGCGGATTATTCACGTGCTTTTCGAGTGGCAATCAAACGGTTTGAATTTCTAAATGATACTGAGCATCTAATGCTGGGTTTCCTCTTTCTTGATGCCTATGTAGTAGACTATCCTGATTTTGCATCAAATCTAGTCAATATATACAAGGAGAGGTCAGAGGTTGTATGCTCATTCATTGAAGCGATAGATGAAAGAGGTAAGTTATTTGAAAAGCTCTATTCAATCACAAGCTATGATGGTTTTCGTAGTGAACTGGGAGTATACAAGTCAAATATCTCAAGCATTCTAAGCAATATCAATTGGGTAATGGATTCGGACCTTCTCTGGGAATTGAAAAAAGAAGGAAAGGGTATTGAGATAGGGATAACAGCTTCGCTCAAGCTTCAAAATTACATTGCAGTACTCACTGCTCTCACTGAATCGCCGGTACTTACAATAGGTGAGAGAAAAGAGATACTTGAAGAAGTATTGATGTTGTACAAGGATTACTTCAGAGGACTGATGGGTGCAGATATTCCATTATTTGCATACACTCTGGATAGTGTTTTTCAGAGTTTGAGTGTTGCACATGCGGAGTACTATTTCTTAGCCACTGGTGAAATGCGCAATCAACACATGGACCAATCCATTGAGTTTGTGTCTGATATTTTCAGTGTGATCGATGAGGAATGGCCAAAATCACGAGTGCGTTTCTCACTATTTGTTGTTGCAAACGCCCTATGTCCTGTACTAACTAGATCAAAAAACATGCCAGAAGTTGCAGTGCGAATGGTATTCCTAGCTATGAGTTTGCTTGACATCAATACAGTTGATGCCTCACAAATAACAAGACCGGAAATGTATGCAACGAACTTTGGAAATACGATATCTACACTAACGTCCATGGCATCATTAGTTTTGGAAGGGGAAGAACGAATCAAAGTTCTGAAGAGATGTATAGAAATCATCCTTGACATCCAAGAATGGTTTGTATCCAAGGGTGTGATTTGTCGAGATGATATTATCACTGCTAGTTTCCATTCGACACTGGTCCTAGATATTCTAAATGATTCAGATTTAGAAAGGATGACCAACAGAGTCATTGCACTAAACAGAATTGCAGTCCAAGATAGTAGCAAGTATGATTATGAAGTAGCAATGATGGCTAGTCCTCTCATTGAGATACTTATCCACGTCTGGAAGAAACTAGAGAGTGAGAAATATCTAAAATTAGCTCGAGAAACCTTTGATACCGCACACTCAGCTTGGATTAAATATGGCTTTCATGAGAAGGCGGAAAGCTTCAAGAAGAAGTACGGAGAAGTCTGGCGCTGATTTTCAATATGAGTTTGTAAAAACTTGCGTCAACCATATTATATTAGGGAATTTTGTGCAGGAATATGGCCTAGTGCAATAGCCATGATTAATTCATATTTGAAAAGAAAACAAACGCGACATCTAATATTTGGAGTGTGTTTTCTTCTTACTCTAACTATCAGTGTTGGAATTACTTCTCCGTTTCTTGTTTACGCAGATACTCAGGCAGCAGATCCAATTAAGATTCTCTTTGTAATGGACAACGAGTACGGAACTTGTTACAGTTATATCAGAATTGTCTTTGAGCGCTTTGGGTGGGACATAACAACAACTGCGCTCAATCAAACCATCAATGAATGCACATTCGGTGGGGGTACACCGTTAGATGTTGATATCATACTTACTGAGATTGATGATGTAACAGAATATGATATTCTTACTGTAATGCCTGGTTCATCTCATGATACACTGCGAGCGAATGGAACTGCTCTGGATGTGATCCGAGATGCAGTAAGTCAGAATCTTGTTGTCACGGCATGGTGCCGCGCGGTACGAGTGTTAGCAGATGCCGGTGTTATTGATGGAAAGAACGTCACGGGACATCGGGATTACCAAACTGAGTATGAAGCTGCTGGAGCAACATTCTTTGCGTCTGTACCCCCGATTACAGATGGAAACATCATCACGAGCGTTAGAAGTTCATTCTACAGAGAAGATACTTGCAATGCGATTGCTGCAGCAGTAGATTACTATGATCCAAATGCACCTACATTGATGAGCGCATCACTAAGTCCATCGCCCAGTGCTGTGGATATCGATACAACATTAACTGTTAGTCTTGATGATGAAACATTGGTTCATATGGTCAATTGTAAGATCTTCGAATTGAATGAAACTGGAGGGAGATTTGATCTTTTCACGTACTACGTAGGAATGAATGGTACTGAAACAGTAGGTCTGTTTGAATGCACAATCAGAGATTTGGATATTGGTAACTATACCGTGGATCTCTATGTTTGGGATTGCTTCTTGAATTATGTTGAGTTCATCGATGCTGTAGAGTTCAGTGTTTTAGAGGAACTTCCTATAACAACAACGCAAGGACAGGACGCTATGCAATGGATGATTCCTGGAGCTATGATTGGTGGAGTGGTCGTAGTAGTTGGAGTAATTGTTGTGATGTGGAAAAGGAAATAATACAACCTAGGGAGTGGTTCAATAGACCACTCCTAACTTGGAGGGGTTGAAAGGAACGGATTTAAATCAACCTTCCAAACCTCAAAAAGGAGATGACAGTTTCTCTTGAAACAAGTAGTCGTTTTGTTGCATTCATGGCAATTTTTACCGCGCTAGCAGCCGTCCTTGACTCCATACCAATCATTCCAGGATTCTATGGCGGTGTTTGGGACTCTTGGTTATTCCTAATGAGTCCCCTCTTTGGGATTATTCTAGGACCAATTGGTGGTGCAGCATCGATTGCTATGGGTAGTTTCATCGGACATCTAGTCTACTTCCGAAACCCCTACGAGCTACTCTTCATGTGGGGAGCTCCGCTAGGAGCAGGAATTTCGGGGCTTGTTTTTCAACGAAGATGGAAACCTGTTTTTATTATCTACACGGGATTACTTCTTGCATACTTGGTAACACCAGTTTCTTGGCAACTTCCTTTATGGGGGATTTGGGATGTTCTAGTTGGATTTGGAGTTCTAGTATTATTCTCTGTGATTGTCAATACGAGATTGTGGCCTGAGTCTGGAGATCGCAGAAATGTTATAGGCCTTCTTTTTGCAACTGTAATAGGATTAGAATCTGATGTTCTGCTTCGTGTATTCTTTCTTGTTCCGTGCCAGACATACTGGTTTTTCTACGGCCTTACCGTTGAAGGATTACAGATATTGTGGTGGGGGGCGGGATTTGTTACTCCCTTGAAAGTGTTAATGGCGGTAGTAGTAGGACTAACAATTGGTTTCTCATTAATCCGAATTCTGGCAAATCAAAATATTGTTGAGAACTGAACTTGAATTTTGAAAAAAGAGAGGTAGGAGAAACCCTTCCAGGTCTCTCTTAAACTAATTTAACTTCTAGACGCGTTCTTTGACAAGATTTTCTACGACTGTTGGGTCAGCTAAGGTAGTAACGTCACCAAGGTCATCAACCTTTCCAGCTGCAATAAGCTTCAGGATTCGACGCATTATCTTTCCAGAACGAGTCTTTGGCAATGCATCAGCCCACTGAATCTTTTCAGGAGTTGCAATTGGACCTACATCAGAACGTACATGCTTGCGGAGCTCCTGACGAAGCTCTTCGGTCTTTTCGATTCCCATCTTAAGGGTCACGAAGCAGTAAATCGCTTCACCCTTAATTTCGTGGGGCATTCCAACAACTGCACATTCTGCAACTGAAGGATGCTTGACCAGTGAGGACTCAATCTCAGCAGTACCGAGTCTGTGACCAGATACCTTGAGAACGTCATCAAGACGACCCATGACGAAGTAGTAGCCATCACTATTGAATCGGGCACCATCGCCAGTGTAGTACATTGGGTCACCAGATTTGGGGTCTTTGAACTGGGACCAGTAAGTGTTAATCCAGCGTTTGTGGTCACCATAGACTGTTCTCATAAGACCAGGCCAAGGCTTCTTGAAGCACAGATAACCACCCTCGTTTGCACCTACGGGAACACCGTCTTCTGCAACAATGATAGGATCAAGACCAAAGTATGGGAAGGTTGTGCTTCCAGGGATTGTTGCGTTGGCACCAGGAAGGGGTGTAAGAATAACACCACCAGTTTCTGTCTGCCAGTATGTATCAACAATTGGACACTTTTCCTTACCGACTATTTCGTGGTACCATATCCAAGCCTTTGGGTTGATTGGTTCACCAACAGTACCGAGTAAGTTCAGACTGGACATGTCATATTTCAGGACGGGTTCGTCACCGAATCTCATGATTGCTCTGATTGCTGTGGGAGCAGTGTAGAATTGGTTAACTTTCCATCGCTGGACTTCTAGCCAAAAGCGTTCCATATTTTCGGCCTCGCTTGCAGGAGTCCCTTCAAACATCAGGGTTGTAGCTCCAGCTGAGAGGGGACCATAGACAATGTATGAATGTCCAGTGATCCAGCCAATGTCAGCAGTACACCAGTAGACATCACCTGGGTGATAGTCGAAAATATGCTTGAAGGTGTGAGTTGTATAGGTCATGTATCCTCCAGTTGTGTGGAGAACACCCTTTGGCTTACCAGTTGAGCCGGAGGTATATAGGATGAATAATGGATCCTCTGCACCTACCCACTCGGGTTCACACTTGTCGTCAACTTTTGCGTATTCTTCATGGTACCAGACATCTCTGCCTTCAGTCCATGGAACGTCGATTCCGACTCTCTTGACAACAAGAACCTTCTCAACAATATCTAGGTCTGCAACTGCATTATCTGCACCCTTCTTCTGTGGGATGGTCTTACCAGAACGGTAGTAACCGTCAGCTGTGACAAGCACTTTTCCTTCACAGTCAATGATTCTGTCCTTGACTGAATCGGCGCTGAAACCACCGAAGACAATGCTGTGTACCGCACCAATTCTGACACATGCAAGCATGATGATTGCGAGTTCAGGAATCATGGGGAGATACATAGTAATCCGGTCGCCCTTCTTAACACCTAGGTTCTTCAGGACGTTTGCAGCTTTATTGACTTCGCTTAGAAGCTGACTGAAAGTGTAAGTCTTTGACTCTTCAAGGGGTTCACCTTGCCAGATCAAAGCGATCTGGTCGCCCTTGCCTGCCTCGACATGTTTGTCAAGACAGTTGTAAGCCATGTTGGTTACACCGTCTTTGAACCAGGAAAATTGAATGTTCTTCATATCTTCCCACTCAAATCCTATAGTTGGTTCTTTCTTCCAATAACAAAGTTCCTTGGCTGCTTTGAGCCAGTATTCGTCAGTGTTTTCGACAGACTCTTTCCAGATCTTCATTCGCTCTTCATGGCTTTTTACAAAAGCCTTATCGATGAAGCTCTTCGGAGGGTCAAAACGCCTTTCTTCCTGGCTATAAACTTTAATCTTTTTATCTTCTGACAAAATTGGTCACCAAATTTAGTCGCTGATTTGGCCGATGGACAAAGCTGTCCTATATGAAGCTTGTCCAATCGAAGTATTTGATAAGACATGGTTTCTGACGATGATTCATTCCACATTATCACAATGGTTGAATTCAAAAAAATAAGAGAGGGGAGGCCGAGGAAAAATCCTCGACCTCTCATCAAACAGATTATGCGTTCTTACGCTTGGACTTCAGAACAAATGTGAATAGTACAGCAATAATTGCTAGTACACCAGTCACGACAAAGGCCATGAAGTATGACCCAGTGGCATCTACAATAGGACCAGCAACAAATGCGCCGGTGATTCCAGCGATACCATATGCAGTGAACATTACACCATAGTTCTTACCGACGTTCTTGGTGCCAAAGAAGTCTGCTGTAGCTGATGGGAACAATGCAAAGTTACCACCAAAACAGAAGCCAATCAATGAAGCAATAGCCATTACTGCATACCAAGAGATAGCAATGGTTGACATCCAGGCGAAAGCAAACATTCCAATAGCTAGAGTGATGAACATGAGAATCATTGTGTTCTCGCGACCTATCTTATCAGAAGTTGCGCCCCAGACGATTCTACCAGCAGCATTGAGCAAGCTCATGACCCCTACAAGTATTACTGCATCAGCAGCAGGATCAATCAATAGAGCAGCAGTTTTTACGTTACCGAGGGTCATAAGACCAGCAGTTGCAGCAAATACAAACATCAGCCAGAGTAGCCAGAAAGTTGAGGTTCTAATCATCGAACCAGGCATAATATCCTCACCCTTACCATCAGCTGTGGTAGTTGGGGGAGTATAACCGGCAGGTAACCAGCCTTCAGGAGGATTGGTTAGTACCTGAGCACCTAGTATAACTAGAACGAGATAGATAACACCAAGTACCAACATAGGCATGCCAATGTTGAGTGTGGATGGTACATTGTAAAGCGTCAAGAGATATTGTTCTAGGTAACCAAATACAAGGGCACCTGCACCAAAACCAGCAACAGCAATACCTGTGATTGTACCCTTTTTGTCAGGGAACCACTTTACTAAAGCTGCAATTGGACAGACATAAGCAAAACCAATACCTGCACCACCAATTATACCATAGGTAATGACAAGGTATACTGTACCAAGAAATGCATCGCCGCCTGTGACCATATCAACAAAGTATGCTGAGATATATCCAATTCCCAGAAGGATACCACCAACAGTAGCGACCTTTCTGGGACCAACACGATCTTGCCATCTTCCTGCAAAGATCATAAAGAGAGCAAACGATGCCAAACCAGCTGCAAATGGAAGCTGTGTATAAAGTGAGGGCCAAATGTACGCACCAGTAGCGTCTCTCAGAGCAGTCTGAAAGAAGGACCAAGCGTAGATTGAACCCAAGCACAGCTGAACAATAAGCGCGCCGAGAATGACAAGGTTCCTATTACCAATTTTTTCATCAGACATGATAGTACACACCTATCAGATTGTCAGGTATTATATCGCTGGCGAGATGTCCTCTACTAAAAGCTTTCCGACTTCTTCGATGTGGTGATTTTGTCATTTACACTTGTACCCCTTGGAAACGCCTATATAACAGAGCGAAGAACTCATCCACAGAGGTAACGGCTATGACTGCTGCAGCTGATTGGACTAAAAAATACAAGAAGAAGATTCTAACTGCATCAAAGGCCATCAAGAAGATTTCACGAGGTTCAAGAATCTTCTTGGGAACTGGTTGTGGTGTACCGTATCATCTTGTTCAAGAATTAGCTGCTAATGCAGACCAGATGGCAGATAATGAGATTGTTCACCTTCTGACTCTTGGTGATACACCATCAGCGAATCCAAAATTCCAGAACCAGTTCAGGCACAACACTTTCTTCGTTAGTGCTAATATTCGAGATGCTGTTTCAGAAGGACGTGCAGATTATACACCTATCATGCTTTCAGATATTCCAGAGTTGTTCAGGCAAAAGAGGATGCCACTGGATGTTGCAATGATTCAGGTCAGTCCACCAGACAGGTATGGCTACTGTTCGCTTGGTATCTCAGTGGATATTACCAAGTCAGCTTTTGAGAGTGCAGATACCATCATTGCTCAGGTCAATAGTAAGATGCCAGTAACACATGGCGACTCGTTCATTGACATAAGGGAGATTGACTACCTTGTACCCTATAATGAACCTCTACGCGAATTTCAAGGTGCCGAGGTCACTGAAACCATTGATAAAATTGGTAGCTATGTTGCAAGATTGGTTGAAAACGAGTCTACCTTAGAGTTAGGTATAGGCGCCTTACCTCAATCTGTTTGTAACAATCTACTTGAAACTGGAGTTAGAGACCTCGGTATTCATACTGAGATGTTTAGTGATAGTCTAATTCCACTCATTGACAAGGGAGTTGTGACGAATAAGAAGAAAACACTCCACAAGGACAAAGTAATCGCAAGCTTTGCTATGGGTTCAGAAAAACTCTATGAGCATATCAATGATAATCCCATGTTTCAATTTCATGATACAGCATACGTGAATGATCCCTATGTCATAGGCCAGAACAGGAAGATGATAGCAATCAATTCAGCTCTAGAAGTTGACCTAACAGGACAGGTTTGTGCAGATTCTATTGGTCATAGATTCTATAGTGGAATTGGGGGACAAGTTGATTTCATTCGAGGTGCAAAGAGGTCTCCAGGAGGCAAAGCAATAATCTGTCTTCTTTCAACTGCGGTAGATGAGTCTGTATCTAGAATAGTACCACGGCTTAGTGAGGGGGCAGGAGTAGTTACAACTCGAGGAGATGTTGATGTTGTAATCACAGAATACGGTCTCGCAAACTTAGCTGGAAAGACTATCAGAGAACGTGTACTCTCACTTATTGCAATTGCACATCCAGCATTCAGAAATGATCTTCTAGAAGCTGCAAAATCAATGCACTACGTTTTCGAAGATCAAGTACCATTCCTAGTACAAGGTACGTATTTTGCTTCAGAATATGAGATGACTGAGAGATTCAAAGGGCCAGACGGCCAAATTGACGTGTATTTCAGATTGATTCGCCCAGATGACTCTGACCGTATCAAGGAATTGTTCTATGACCTCAGCGAAGAGAGTATCTACTTTAGATTCCTAACTCCGCTCAAGAGCCTTCGAAGACAAACACTCCAAGACTTCTATAATGTGGATCAGTCACGTGACATTAGCGTGGTTGCGGTAATCAAATCTGATGAAGAAGGAGAAACTGAAACAATCATTGGTGCGGGGAGATACCTGCTAAACAGAAGTACAAATGAAGCTGAGTTTGCACTGACCGTTCGTGATGATTTTCAAGGTCGCGGTATTGGTACATACCTCTTGAATCATCTTATGAGAATTGCAAAGAGTAAGGGAGTAGATGCATTCATTGCATATGTGCACCCACAGAATCAACCAATGATTCGGTTTATTCACAGAACTGATAGAGTTGTTGAGAGTAAACTATCAATCCAAGATGAGGAATATGTCTTTCGTCTCAAACTGTAGATTGGATACATTTGCTTCAGCCGCTACACTCAAAGGTAGGTTTAGGGAATTAATAATTTAGAGAGGTTGAGTATGAGCAATCTTCTACTGAAAGCTGGAAAACTTATTGTCGGTGATGGAAAGACCCTTGAAAATGTATCAATTTTTATTCAAGGAGAGAAAATATCGGAGATTGGGCAAGATCTTACTACACCCCCAGATACTGAAGTATTGGACTTTTCAGATCGAGTCGTGATGCCGGGAATCATTGATCCGCATGTCCATGTATGTTTTGATGGCGGTACGAATCCTGAAGAAGTGAAACTTTTCTCAGATGAGCTACTCGCTATACGGGGTGTTCAACTAGTAGAAATCTTGCTTGAGTACGGGGTTACAACAGTAGGAGATGCTGCAGGAAGAGGGAATGTTCCATTTGCAGTGAAAGAAGCTATTGAGAAGGGGCTTATCAATGGCCCACGCTTTCTTCCTTGTGGAAAAATGATTACTATCAGTGGAGGTAGAAACTTTGGTGGGGCAAATCAAGCAGATGGCCCTGATGATGTTCGTCGTGCTGTTAGAGAAGAAATCGGTCGTGGCGCGAGTTACATCAAGCTTGCTGCGACTGGTGCAATATCATCACCGAACACAGAGAGCTTCAATTCGCAGTTTGATATAGATGAGCTGCAAGCTGCTGCAAATGAAGCCCGCAAGGTCCAATTGAAATCACATGCACATGCTTACGGCGATGTAGGAATCAAAAACACGATTCTAGCTGGAGTAGATGTATTAGTACACGGACATCCATTGAGCCAAGAGAATATCGAGTTGATGAAGAAACACAAGACGATGTACATGCCCACAATCGTGACCTATTATGAATCACAGCTTCACCATAATGATGGTGACCTTCCAGAGTATATGGTTAGAAAGGAGAAGGAGATATTCCCACTCATTGAAGAAGGTGTTAGAAATGCAGTCAAGGCAGGTATAGAACTGGTTGTCGGGACCGATTCAGGAATGCCCTACACGTACTATGGTAAATCGACTTCAGAAGAGATGGAATTGATGGTCAGGTTAGGTGGAGCATCTGAAATGATTGCAATCATTGCGGGGACCAAGAACGCAGCATGGTCACTCAGTATAGATGATAAAGTGGGAACTATTGAGGTTGGAAAATCTGCAGATCTTCTCGTTCTAGCGCTAGGAAAGAACCCCCTTGAAGATATTACTATACTCCAAGATAAGGAGAATATCAAGAGAGTCTTTCTGAAAGGCAAGATAGTAATCGAGCGATGAAATAACTCAGATGTATGTATGACGTATCTGAGCGGGACGACCTTTCACATGAATTGTTTCGAGAAACGTTGACATGGTATCGTTTGGAAATTCGAATCCCTGGTCTAGAAGTTCCTGCTTGAGCTTCTTGAATAACTCTAGGAGTACTTCGATTTTAGGATCATCCAGAGCATTGCAGAATAATTTGTAGGTTTCATCAGACATACCCATACTCTTCACATGAGGTGTCCACCACTTCAGAGGTGGAGTCCATTGTTTCTGTATGGAAAACCAGAGGTTAGCAGCAGCAACGACAGTCCTGAAAGCGTTCAATTTGGAATCGTACGTGAAACCGCGTTGGTTGTTGATGTCTGCATAATATAGAGCTCCAAGTAATGTAACATACTTGTTTTTGAGCCTGTCAAGATGTTCTTCTTCAGGATATCTAGCAAGTTTTTGACGCCATTCTTCCAATTTTCCTGAAGGATCATGAATTACAACACCTTCAGCATAAGGAAAGTGGTCCATATCCAGAGGTGAATCAATCTGCTGCCTAAACCAGGCATCAGAAACTGGAGAGAAGTCAATCACTAATTTTTTGGGCTCAACTGATTCATCGAATTCTAACCAAATCGTATCTTTGAGTTCAAGATTATCGTAATACTCCTCAGTGACGTAGATTAACGCATCCCAATCAGTTGTTGGAGTACCAAAACCTGTTGCTCTACTGCCCCATATCATTACGCCAAGGACGTGAGGCTCTTTCACAAGTTCTTCAAGACGTTCGCGGGCCATTACATCATCAATTTCGTCAATACTCTTCACAATTGGTATTTGGGTAGCGGTCAAGAGATATCTCCTCTATCGAGAGGAAAAGTTGATGCTGCATTAAAGCGTGATTGTCTGGGCTTGAGTGCTTATGTAATACATAGCGTATGGCAATTGCTAGGCGGGGAAGAAGAAAAATCATTGACTAACAGAATTTGTGACAGTATACTTATTTGGTTAAGAAAGATTTATGATTTTGGGTGAACTTCATGGATGTAGCTAGAAAGTACTTCCCTTTTTTAATCAAAATTATGATAGTTCTAATCATTCCTTATTACCTAGTTAACATCTCCACAAGAACTACTTCAATCAATTTCATAACAGGAATTTGGGGGCATTGGCCACTACAGATTTTTACTCCGCCTGTTGTATATCAATTTTGGCAACCATACCAGCTCTTAATCGCATTGCTATTTATTACACCGCTCATAATATTCGCATATGTTTATCGGCAGAAGCAAGTTGACAGACGATGCATTCTGTCAGCATTAGGGGCGGTTTCCATTTCATGTATTGCAACCTATCTATTCACACCACAATTCTACTTCGTCCCACTAAGTTGGAGGGCATATAATGTCGTTCCGAATGTTATTTCCCTATCAATATTCATCTTCGTCTTCTGGCCACTTCTTCAGAAAACATGGTCCTCAACTCATGTCACGAGAAACGAAAGAGAAGAAAAAGAAGGCGTCATGACGAGATTGAGAAACAACATAGTCCGTGTAATTCCTCTCAATGCTGCAACAGCAGTATGGGTTGCATTGGCTATCATGCCTGCAATTATCACTGTGATTAATATCACTATTATTGAATCTCATGTCACATACGTGTTCACTTTAGCAGGTGGGCTCTATAACATACAGCATGAATATTTTTCCATCATCGGAAGAGGATACTATCCAACTTTCTGGTCGGATTTCTATCTTATCACCGCAGGCTGTATAACAATGAGTGATCTACTGGTGTGGACTCTTAATATGTGGACTGGAATCACGGCTTTAAACTTCGTCAAAGGAGAAGCTACAAAGAGAAGAGTCTACATTCTCATGACCCTTTCTTTTCTGGTCTATGCGATTCCCAGCATTGTGATTATGGGTGTTTCTCCGCATGTGTATATTCCATTACCCATCTTTCAGATATTCATAATTTTTGTAATGAAGTATGTACGTCTACCAGTTTCCGATACTGAGAATATGATTAGAGTTCCATTTAGAACCAGAATCTCTTCAAAGTTGAGAGGGAAGACACCTTCACATGAAAGTAGAGAAGTTCAAGAAAATATCGAAGGACAAGAGCTTATTGATGATCTCTAACATTACAGCAAGAATTCGATATTGAAGAAAGTCACATTGTGTGAATGAAGAGAGACGCCACCCGCCGGGATGCGGACAAGACAGACATTAGAAGTCAAATAAGGGACCGTTCATTAAGGAACAGTATTGGATTCGTGGCGCCTTTCAGAATATTGTTCTATTCAGGCTTAATAAGCACCTAGAAAAATTACGAGAATATATTCCAATTTTCACACTTGATACTATGACAGACACTACTCTTACTTCTGTAATTCAACATTTCACTCGGGATCAGCTTGAAGCAATAGATAGAGTTCTGAAGATGCTTGATTCTGATGAATATAGAGACTATCATGACCAATTCGGTGTTTGTAATGCGCCAGATTCAATTGAAGCACTTCAAAAAGAGGTTAGAAACGCTCTAAGGGTCTAATCTTATTGCATCAGTCATATTACTACAAAACCTGGTGGAAAAAGGACAAAATACTCTATGATTATAGATAACACGACCCCACCAAAGACAAGACCTTTTCCCCTGCTCTGATTGGTTTCAGTGAACCAGAGAATCGCTCCTATGAGTACAATAATGACTCCTGAAACCTGACCTAGAAAAATCAGAAAGCTCCAGATTTCAATAAAATATCCACCAACAAGCTGTGCAAAATTCTGAAGAGGTGATTGTAGTAGTACCGGACTCATAAGCAAGACCCAAATCAGAGTATTTTCTTTCAGATTTAAAGTCCTAGACTTGTGGAAATCAGTCATCATGAGGCTGTCAACTCAATAATTAATGATGGACCTATGAAATTGGAGTTGATGCTAAAGTTTGTCAAGAATTTCCTGTGCAAACACCTTTGCATCCTCAATATCATTCGAATCTGGGTGTTTTCGAAGTTCCGGTAGATATTCGTTCCATTCATCATCATCGGTGATTACTACTTGTCTGATGAAGGCTTCAATACCCGGATTAGCTTTTCCACGACAATTGAAATAACCCAGAAATTCAATTTTCTTGTTTTTGCATGCGTTTTCAAAAGTTGGAGTGCACAGTCCTGCCCATTGGTCATAGAGTTCTCTATTTCGTTCAGTATCATCAGGCATAAAAGTTGAGTGAGTAAAGAATCCAGCCAGTTTGAATTTGGGTGAATCCGGTAGATTCTCAAGAAATCCTTTCACTGGAGGTGCTAAATCGCTATCATGGCATGGAGTACCTACAAATAACAAATCATACTCATCTAAGGACTCAATATCCACTTTCCTGATTGTGCTGATGTTTGTTTCATCATGAGCAGATAAAACCTCAAAAATTGCCTCAGCTATTTTTTTGGTATTATTAGTCTGGGTAAAGTATGCAATGAGGGATTTCATGGCTATTACTCAGATTTGACAAGTAATAAATTGAAAGTATGAGGAACACAGTCCAATCCTGAACATTAGTCACTGAATCCATGAGAAACAATTGTGAGTCCAACTATATTTTGGATTTATGTAGAAAAAGTAGCAGGGGGTTTGATCTCAGCTTTCTCACACAAGCTCAATACTTAGTTGCTTCAAACCCCTTTTAGTTGATTCACGATTAGACTTCGATGAACACTAGAGGAACTGTTTCAGGAAATCCTGGTGTAACTACTGCGAGTATTACGGCAACAACCTGCCCCTGACTTGGCTGAAAACCAGCACCATTAGCCAGAGTATCGTCAATCATTGCTTGGGATTTTAGGGTGAAGTACCAGTAGTAGCATTCTCCCAGATTAGCGTGATCGACTTCTGTAAAGTACCATATTGCGGCTTGGATTTCCTCCCATGATGCTGTTGGGTCTTTGTTATTCAACAGATAGTTAACATAATCCCAGTTTTCATCGTATATTAACCAGTATGGAAGATTAGGATCACAGCTAGAGTAGGCCAAGGCTAGGCAATCATGAACTGGAAATTGGGACCTGGAGTCTGGAGTCCACCCCATCCAATAACCGTCTTCAATATCATATCCATCCCCAACTTGGTACAATTGCATGTCATAGTAGCTGCCAACAATACCGGAATAGATACGGATTCCTATAGGATCAGTGGGCAAATTTAATGGCCTATACAGTTCTTGTAGTTCGTATATGAAATAAGTGGCCCAATTGCGACCCGGGAAGTCATATCCATCTCCCCAAGCAGTTTCTTGCATACAATAGCTTACTGTTGCAACTCCAAGATTACTGTCTGTGGTAAGTGTTATGATATTGTCCGAATTTACAACAACTGCATGTGCTGCAATGAATAGTTCTGTATCATACTCCCATTCCAAAGGTATGGTATATGTATATTCACTAGTAAATAATTCATGCGAGCTGGAGTATGTAAATTGACCAGGTTTCGGGTTTCCCTTCTTCGTCTGTGCAATCCCTTCTAATGAGGTTGCCACTTCAAGGTGGGTTTCAATAATACACCATTCCTCGTTTGTTTCATATTCAACGTATAAGTTGTCACCGTCATTCCATACAGTGACCTGTCCTACATTGATATTTTGACAAGCTATTAGGTCTATGACAAAAGAATCGTCCACTGGAGTATATGCAAGAGCATTCGTTGGCATAAAAGCTATCAAAAGGACAACAGCCACAAGTAATGTAGCAAATCTTCTCAATAAATCGCCTCTCCTCCTTTAAGGATGCTAATATATGCACATACTTGCGTTTATTCTTTTCGTTTTTTGATGAATGAGTATTCTAGTGTATCAGTTGGTCTGTTTAGTGATTTGACAGAAGCAATGAGAAGTGGTGGGCCCGCGGAGATTAATTCCGGATGGGGAAATCCCGCACCGTTTGAACTCCGGACATCCGCCTTATCAGAGCGGCGCAATAATTGACTAAGACCAACAGAGTTAATCTTTCCAGTCTATGCCACGGGCCCAATATGTCCGTAGACGAGGAGCACAACTGAATCGGATAAAAGCATTATGTATTCGAACTATTTTTTCTTTGCATTTTCTTATCCTGGTGGTAATCAGATAATCTTTAGAGTCAGTTTGATTAATGATTATTCATGAAAAAACAGGCTTGTATTGTTGGAATAATTCTAGTTGTAGCCGCTGCCGCCGCGGTCATTTATTTTGGAGATTTTGATGGTGGAGGATTAATAGATACCTTCGATAATGAAGGAAGATATGATTCGACCGTTCTCGACAACATGGGCGTGATTTACACCAACCAGTCAGACATTGTTATGTGGAATGATGGATATAGTGAGAGTGATAGCTGCCCATGGGGTTTCATACATAATGGTCTCGATTATTTCTTTTTCAATAACTCCGATGTAATCGCTGCGGCTCCTGGTCTTGTGGAAGATATCGAGCTTGGTTACGTGGCAAATGGTACAGTCTACAAGGTTGCAGTGCACATCCGATTCAATAGCACAATAACTATCGAATATGGATTTGAAGGGTTCTCGACTGATGTAGCAATAAGGGCACAACAGGCTGCAATGATTGATGTGGAAATTGGAGATTGGGTGGCCAAAGGAGACCAGATTGGTAGATTCAACAGACCCACCGAGTATGATCACGTTCACTTCAGTGTATACCTCAACGATGCCATCTGTCCAAGACTCGTTATGGGCGAAGATGATTACAATGAGATTATGAGCCTAATTCAGAGCTTTCAACCAACATGGGAACTTTGCTATCCGTAATTGAATAGATAAAGAGAATTTTTTCCTATAGTACTTCAGGGACAACTTTCTTGATGCGATCTAAGGACTCTCTTGTTTCCTGTTTAGTGAGCTCGAAAATGACAGGACCGTCAAAGTCATCCTTAATCAAAGCTAGCAGAAATTCCCTAAGAACCTCATCTCCCATTATTCCACGACCTAGTGCAATATGGTCTTCACGAGCTACAGCTCCGTCGTATCTTGTGATTGTTCCATCTTGTAGATGAATTTCTGTGATTCTATCCTTGTGAGCTTGGTAGAAATCCATGATGGATTCAGTACCTGACATCTCAGAAAGAAGATGCGCGGTATCAAAACAAATACTCACATCCAAATCATCGATAACGGGTCGCATGATGTCAAATGGGAACTCTACATTCTCTATAGCCAACTTACGGGGATCAATCTCGGTTCTACTGATTATCTCTTCAACACTTGTTGCTGCATAACCGGCTAGTAGGGTGCAAAGTAACTGAACTACACTACCGCCATAGTTTAGCGAAGAAACATAGGCACCAAGGTCCCCAGTCGTATGTAAGACGTAAGCTTCTGGGTTCAGAGGTTTGGTCAGCTCAATTGATTCTATTGTACTCTCAATGCATCCCTTTCGCACATGCTCATTGAATGATGCTAGTTCTATTGACCAAAATGGAAGGTGTGCAGTGTATGAATGTCCAAGTTCATCCTTAAGGTCGACTAGCCTGTTGATAGACTCAGGTGTGAACAAGTTAGGGATTATGTGTTGTGCATCCAAAGTGAGTTCTACAACCGAGAAACCCTCCTGCACACAATCACGTACTACATCTACAGCATCAACCCTAGAAAAATCCGGAATACCATCTACAATTATTCGCTGAGCTGTGGCTTCAAATTCCATAGCGGTTTGACCAAATCTTAGAGGCATGATTTTGTTCAATCGATATCGTCCCGATAAAGTATGGTATTTTAAAGGTGGGAAGCAGGAAACCATGGTCTCCTCTTCACTACATAATCAAAACTAACGCCATGACTTCAATTTCTTAAGCTCGTGGCTTTCAATTGCAGGGTCAACTTCAATGACTTCAACTTTCAACATCTTGTCACCCTGTTGGATTTGTGGGACCACATCAAGTCCTTCGATTACCTGACCAAAAACTGTGTGTTTTTCATTGAGGTGTTTTGTGTTGCCCTCATCAAGTACAATGAAGAATTGACTTCCGCCGGTATCTCTTCCAGCATGTGCCATTGAGAAAGCACCAACCTTGTGCTTCTGTCTGTGACCTCGGGTTTCACAGGGGATAGCATATCCAGGACCTCCAGAACCAGTTCCTGTAGGGTCTCCGCCCTGGATTACGAATTTATCAACAACTCGATGAAAAGTAAGCCCGTTATAATAGGCTAACTGAGCAAGAGTGACAAAATTCTTGACCGTGTTGATTGCATCATCATTGAAGAATTCTGCTACCATATCGCCACGGTTTGTTTGAATCTTAATTTTTGTTGGCAAGTTTAAACACCTTACAAACTAGTTTACGAACACCGTCGTATTACTTGATTCCTCATCCTTGTCTACTTAGACATATCGGAATAGTCATAGCCTTGCCTATTGGCATATTTGAATTAGATGACAGTCGAGAAAGAGTATACAGAAGGCAGGACAACATTCCTGAGTGCAGATGTAGAGCACTATAGTGGTGATAAGAAACAGATCTCAGCCAGCCTTCCAGTATTCTACAACCCTCGAATGCAGCTCAATCGAGACATATCCGTTTTACTTCTCTCTGGATACTTGGAGAGTAACAATATCGAATCAATGTGTGAACCACTGACTGGGTCTGGTGTCAGAACTCTCCGGTACTTGAATGAATGCACTGGAGATTTTTCTGCTGATATGTTCGATGTCAACCCAACCGCGGTGGAAACAGCAACTAAAAATATCAAACTACTTGGATTGGAGAACAGAGCAAAGGTACTGAAGGGTGATGCTAAGCTTTTATTGATGACAGAGTCAAGAGAGAAGCGCTTTGATTATGTGGATGTTGATCCATTTGGCACACCAGCACCATATCTGAATGCAGCAATTCAGTCCCTGAACCCAAAAGGAGGTTTACTTGCTCTCACTGCTACTGATATGCCAGTTCTATGTGGAGCATATCCAAAGGTAGCCATGCGACGATACGGAGGATTTTCTATAAGAGCTCCCTTTGTGCATGAACTGGCCGTTAGGCTCCTTGATGCAATAGCATTTAGAATAGCAGGTCTCAATGATTGCTCAATGACTCCAATAGCGGTGCTGAGTACAGATCACTATGTCAGAACATGGGTTAAGATTGAAGCTAATAGAAAGAAATCTAATCGCCAAGCAGACAATCTCGGAGTAATTCGATATTGTCAAGGGTGTATGCGAACCCAGACAATTCCACTAAAAGCAAGGCATGAAAATATAGACTTTGAACATGACATTAAGAACTGTAAAGGACCAGTTAGAGAGGCAGGACCCCTTTGGATCGGGAATCTATTCGATTCGAAAATATTGAAGAGAACAAATGATGTATTCAAGAAGGATGATGCAAATATTTACCATAAACGAGTTCCAAGAATCCTAGAAGAAATGCTTGAAGAGTATGCTCTAATAGAGTATCCATACATTGACCTTCATGTCCTCTGTGACTTGTACAACCTTACTCCACCTAAGAATAGAGATGTTATAGAATACCTCAAAAATGCAGGACACAAAGTGGCCAGAACACACTTCAGACCAACTGCGATTAGAACAAGTGCCTCTGTTGTTGATGTGAAGACAGTAATTATAGATTTGATAGGAAGGTGAAAAGAAATAGCAAGAAGTTCAGAAGGAGGGCGCCGTAGAAAAGATCCGTATTACATAGCGGCAAAGAAGGCAGGATATCGGAGCAGGTCAGCCTTCAAAATCAGACAGATTGCTAAGAATCAGAAACTCTTGAAAGGAGTAGAGATTGTACTGGAGTTGTGTAGTGCTCCAGGTGGTTGGACTCAAGTCTTACGCGAGCT
This sequence comes from Candidatus Thorarchaeota archaeon, assembly GCA_018238205.1. Taxonomy (GTDB): domain Archaea; phylum Asgardarchaeota; class Thorarchaeia; order Thorarchaeales; family Thorarchaeaceae; genus SMTZ1-45. Next base: position 23,349 of record JABCTV010000003.1, on the reverse strand, counting down.
TGATGGGAGCCTGCAGATTGTTGCAATAGATCTAGACCCTATGCCCCCTGTTCAAGGAGTTCATTTCATTCAAGGAAGTATTCTTGATGATGAAATCATAGCAAAAGCCGAGAATTTAGCTGGAACCCCGTTTGATCTAGTACTCTCAGACTGTTCTCCAAAAGTGTCGGGACAATGGGATTTGGATGTAGTCAGACAGCTTGAACTGGCAGAACGTACCTATGATATTGCACACAAAGTTCTTGGCCCAAAAGGTAAAGCCCTAGCCAAAGTATTCCAAGGACAGGGATTTCATGAGTTCTTAGTAGAAACACGGAAACGCTTCAACTCTGTTAAAATAATCAAACCTCCAGCTTCACGTAAGACTAGTGCAGAGATATATCTACTAGCCATTGGACCGCGCAAAAAAGCGCAAAGTAAGAAGAAATAGTGCAGACTACCGAATATCTGCGCCCATCCATTCTTCCAATTCACTACACTCGGCTGGTGAATCTGGTTGTCTAATACCGCATTTACTAATTCGCAAACAATGGAAGCATGGACACCCATTCATATCGGATAGACCACTGGGCTCGCTGTCATCAGTGATTGCTGGTTTTATCATGTACTTGTCGTTTTCGAGTTCTTGTTTCTGCATTATCCGTCCCTCGGACATCAGAGTCGTTAGAGCTAACGTGATCTGTTTTTTATCGATGCCAAGTTTCTTAGTCAGTTCATCAATGCCTAGACCCATTTTTGCGGATTTTAATTCGCTAAGAATCGAATCAATAGCATCGTTCATTGAAATGACCTTTGATAAGACACATGGCAACATAGTACGAACTGCACGAACAGATATTAAATAATCGGAAGCTACTAACCATTATCGGCAAACGTCGTATTATAGTTGACATGGATGTACACAAGTGTTCATTGCTTTTTGTATAAATACAGCATCTGACCGACAAGTTTCTGAGGGTCATATCCACGATTTGGTTTGATTGCAACATAAGGAAACTTCACTGGTCCAAACACATCGATGATTGTACCTACTTCTTGCGCTTTCTTATCCATCACAATAGTTTGTCTTCCCACTGGAGGTGTCTTTTCAGTACGAATGATGATTGAACCACGGTTTGAAATGTGGAGTACTTTTCCTAATCGCCGCAAGTAATATGACTCCTAGTAAATTTCATTTCCTCTTCTTCTTACCTTTCTTCTTTCCCTTTCCCTTCTTCTGTTCAGCAGCTAATAGTGCAGATTTCCTCTGAGCAGCAGCTCTTCGAACACCCTTTGCTAACATTAGCATGAGTCTCTTCTTTTTGTGACCTTCATCATTAGCTATAACGATGTATCCTTGAGACTCCGTCCAGTTTCTTGGATACCGTTTTTCAGGTTCTAGCTCATATTCTAATTCTAATGATTCTGCTGCCTTTTTGAGCAGGGCAAGAGTAACATCTGGAGCAGAAAGTTTGCTCGGAATTTTACGACCCTGGGATCTAGTGTAATTTTGGTCAAAATATGCGGGCCAGAATATAACCATCCCATCACGTTTTCTCATTAATTACACCACAGTCTGATACTCAATCTCAGTTTGTTACTCTTTTTACCTTTCCCATAAGTCATGTTTCATAATTAAGAGGGAACTTCTTAAGCGTGGCAGATGGACCCTCAAGTAACTGCATATAGGTGAAGAACGAATTGAAAAGAAAGAGCAAGGATGTATACTTTGCAGAAATTGCAGACCTAGTGTCATCAAGGAGCACATGTCTAAGAAATCAAGTTGGTGCGGTGATAGTTAAGGAATCACAGATTCTTAGTACAGGATATAATGGAGCTCCAAAGGGCCTACCACATTGTGATGAAGTTGGTTGTATCAGAGAAGAACTGGGCGTTAAACCAGGAACACGTCACGAATTATGTAGAGGGCTTCATGCTGAACAGAATGCAATAATTCAAGCAGCATATCATGGGATAAGTGTCAGAGAATCTAAGATCTACTGCACAACGAGACCTTGTAGTATTTGTACAAAGATGATTATCAATGCAGGTATTCAAGAAATCATCTATATCGAGGAATATGATGATGACTTGGCTGCTCAACTGGTGAAAGAATCAAATCTTATCCTCAGAAAAGTTGAGATTCCTAGAAAATATGGTCGAAATTCTTCAAAATGACCAATAAGCTGGAAAGCTTAAAGAGGAAATCATTTCCCCAATCGAACCCAGGTGTAGATACACATGGGCGAGCTCCGCAATCTAATTAGTATTCATGACCTTGACAGAGAACAGATTGATGAAATCCTTGATGTTGCAGCCAAGATGGAATCTGTATCTGTAAAAAGAAGCAAAGATCTTGAGTCAAAGATTATGGCTGTTCTTTTCTTTGAAGCTTCAACAAGAACACGACTGTCGTTTGAGAGTGCTATGTTACGTCTCGGAGGAAGTATTCTGGGATTTGCAGACGCAGGAACTTCCAGTGCTGGTGGAAAAGGAGAAACACTTGCAGATACTATCAGAACTGTTGAGAGATACGCAGATATTATCGTAATGAGACATCCATTAGATGGTTCAGCAAGAGTAGCTGCAGAGTTTTCAAGTATTCCTGTAATCAATGCAGGGAGTGGTTCTGAAGAGCATCCAACCCAGGCACTCTTAGACCTGTATTCAATAAAGAAATTCAAAGGTAAAATTGATGGACTTACAATCTCCCTCTGTGGAGACCTGAAGTATGGTCGAACTGTCCATTCATTAGGTATGGGGCTCTCACATTACGATGTCAAAATCAAATTAGCAGCTCCACAACAATTGAGGATGAAACCTACAATTGTTAATGAAATGAAGAAAGCAGGAGTAGAAGTTACTCAAGTAGATGATGTCAAAGAGGCTATCCAAGATGTTGATGTCGTCTATATGACCCGTATCCAGAAAGAGAGGTTCCCTGATGTTCGAGAATATGACAAGGTCAAAGGTCGATTTCGAATCGGGTCAGAACAGGCAGAACTATTGAGAGATGATGCTATTGTATTGCATCCCCTGCCAAGAGTAGATGAACTAAGCTCCAATATTGACGACTTACCCCAAGCAAAGTACTTTGATCAGGTCTACAATGGTGTCATTCTTAGAATGGCAGTATTGAAAATGATTCTTGGTTAGATTGGTTCAAGAGCTCGAAGTTCTTTTGAAAGAGCTTCAATAGACCCGATCTTGCTCACCGCAAGAGGAATTCGCATTTGCTCAGCTAGCTCTATCGCCAAGCGGTCCACTTCACCAACACCGTGAAGTATGACAAAAGATGGTTTGAACTCCTGAGACTTGATTGCAATCATGGGGGCTCGCCCAGTATTTACCTTTGTGAAGAGTAGACATCGTTCAGTAGTTGCACCGAACAATTTGAGAAACTCATCGCTGTTGAGCTCCTTCACTGCTCGCTCCACATCAACGAGAGTATAGCCGAAGAGTTCTCGATCTAGATACTTTTCTCCGGCAAGGATGGTACACTTCATGTGCTTGCAAAAATCTTTGGCTGTGATTGGTGATGAAAAGTCACTCATTGTCAGTACAATATTGAGATCGACCAAGCTAACATCCATCAGTCGGACGAACGCAGCCACAGTCTGCCCACCATTCCGTTCATCAAGTGTGAGCAGAGCCATAACAAAACGTCGTATGGTTGAGGTCCCTGGGGACTTTCTTCTCCCTGATTCATAATCACTGATTACACTTGGACTGATTCCAATATGTTTAGCAAGTAAAATCTGGGGTTGTCTGAATCGCTCCCGCCACATCCGCATAGCCTTGCCTGGACTCTCTGAAAGAGCAATCTCTCCTGCTATGCGCCTTGCAAGGCGGTCTCGAACTGAGGATTGATACGACATTACACGAAGTTTTGAGCAGTTTGAACATAAGGATTTCGACTATTGTCGATGTGGGTGCCAAATCAGATTTGACTTACAGACTCTGGTCATTTATTCAAAAACAGAATGGTGGGCCGGGGGAGATTTGAACTCCCGATCCCCTGGAGTCTTGCATGCGGACAAGAGTCCACAAGACCCAAACCAGGAATCATTTTTGGCAATAGTCACGAATGACTGAATGTAGCCAATCTAGACCACCGACCCTTGCTAAACGGCCAGACTTTCATCTGTGGTTATAAGAATAACGGACAGGTACATGTTGATTCATTGTGATATGAACAAGGTCATAACGTTTGATGCCGAAAGAACTAATGTGAAAGAGAAATGAGTTTGTTAGGACCCGACGACTTTGACCTTGATAGGAAGGGTCGAAAGAAGAAACTGGCAAAGGACCTGTCGCCTTCAGCAGCTAAAGAGATCGAGAGATGGCTTGATAGAATTGATGACCCTGAAATGTTCAAGAGGCTATCAGAACTAGTAGGTCCAGATGAAGCAAGACGTCTGATTGCTCAGCGCAAGAAAACAGGAAGAGAACTTAAACCTGGAGACCCGTGGAACAGAGTGTGAGTTGACCTTGAGCAAAGAACCTCAAGACCTGAAAACTGCATTAGCCCTCATTCGAACGATAGATGCTGAAAAACGTACACACCTTGCAGAACTTCGAACTGGGATAGGTATTCTAACAATTCCAATGTCCCTGCTGACTATTCTGATAGCAACTTCAAATTATTATTCAATAGACAGTGTTCTATCATTTGTATTTGGTTTGGTGATTGGAATAATTGCTCTATCCTCAATTGGTGCATACTTGGTTATCAAATCACTTCAGAAAATCAAGGCTACTGAGAAACTTCGAGATAGTTGTAAAGACGTTTCCGGTTTGATTGACGAATATCAGAACTCAGATTAAGTCGATGTTTGTCGTGATTATATTATTATAATCTGCTACGGGAGTAACGATTGTTAGCTGCAGAGTCAATGGTGATTAAGATGAGTTCTGTAAGTAATAGAAAAGAGTACAATGACCTGAACTTCCAGATTTGGCGGGTCAAAGACGAACGGGATGGAAAATGGAGAGATGAGGTCTATATCATAGGCGATAATGAGGCTCTACAGACTCTCAGCGATGGCCTGCAATCACTGTTGAATCTCTTCCAAACATATGGAAAGGGAACGAAGAAATTCAAATGCAATCCACCTACAGATTTTGATTTCAAATCCTATGGACAGGAACATGGCATTCAGATTCAGTGGCTGGATTTGTTGGTTGTGCGACTCGGATTTGATGCGCTAGATAACGAACCCTTCATTCTTGATGATTTTACTGTCGAGTTAAGCGTAAACCCGAAGACTCTGAAACTATTCATAGAAAGAACCCAAGCATATCTCAACTCTACTTTGCAGTATGGTCATGGAGCGGATGCTGTGTGTGAGCTGCGATTCTCACCAGATTGGCTCGGTGCCGAATGAAAATGAAGAAGTGGAGCCCCAGGCGAGATTTGGTTTTTGATCTAGTCCTCATTCCAATCTGGAGCCCAATCTGGGATTTCTGTAGGTTGACTGGTCCTAATCCATTTTATCGCAAACCAATAGATTGGCGCTAGTATGATACCCATTAGATAGAATCCAGTGAGGAGAAGAGTTCCACAAACAGCAATACCAACAACAGTGATTACTTTTGTAGCCCATGGTTTCTGTAGCCATATTATAAGACTTGCACAAAGAGTGAGAAGTCCAAACACTATCATGACTGGTGCAACTATCGTCTGAGAGGGGTATGGAAATATTATTGAGCCAAGATAAAATACAAAGCCATTATAGATGTGGAGTGCCCCCACAAAGACCATCAAGATAGTAGCGTTTCTAGTTCCTGTTTGCTTCTCAACATCATTCAAAGACATCCCCTCAAATTACTAGTTTCACTATCACCATATCAGTAGACCCTGAAATATTTTGTTACTGAACTATTCAAGAAGAAGTGGAGCCCCAGGCGAGATTTGAATACGCGCCCCATGACCTAACGTCCATGGAGTCTCGCGGCCTCCTCATAGTCGGAAAGGAAGCAAGTTCCTTTTCTCTTACCAAGGTTGTTTGTATTCATTAATAGAACGAGAAGAAGTGGAGCCCCAGGCGAGATTTGAACTCGCGGCCTCATCCTTACCAAGGATGCGATCTAAACCAGTCTGAGCTACTGGGGCATTGTGAATGGACAGCGTATAAGAATTTTAGATAAAGCTTTCGAAGAGGATTATGGTCTTCTCGAAAATGCATAGGTCCTTCCCCGAACATCATTGTTCCAGCTTTTCACCACCAGTGTATAAAGGTCAATCATCTTAGAAAAGAGTCATCGCAGCAGCAATAGACACCTCTCGTGCAAGATTCCCATTAATTGCAGAGCCAATGATTATCGTGTCATTGTCTTCAGGTTTCAGGCTACTCATTATTAGGGATGCATCGTTCTCATCTACAGAGGAAGCTTCGATATCTTTCGGAGGTATGACAAGCAACCCATTTCTCATTACGAGGGTTGTTGCTCCTGCGTTATCATATCCCCCGCAAATTATAGCTTCATCTCTCTGTCGCATCCCGTCCACTATTTTGGATGCAAGTCCCTTCACAATACTCACGTAGGCATATCGATGGAGAACCAGCCTCTTAAGGTCTAGATACATCCCCATAGGAATGCTCTTCATGATCATGTTGAATGCCCTCTCTCCTTTGGTAGTCAATTTCTGTCCTTTTCTTTCATATGGAGCAATGTATCCACTCTGAGTAAGACGCTCAATTAGAGTTCTTATGCTCCCTTCACCGATAGTAAGATTACTACGTAGTTCATATCGTCCTAAAGGTGGATGTTCACCAACAAGAATCAACGTAATAACTACATGATGTGCTTGGAATAGAGGTGATACTCTTCCATCACCGGGTTCAGTCATTTGAATGGACTCTTTCCAGATTGACATTCATCAAGTCACCTCATATCTTGATATTGTACATCCTTTCCTTCAGTATGTGTTTCCAAGTCTGTGCATGGTGATTCCCATATCATTGAAGCAAAGTTTTGTCTAAGTATCGGTTCCACAATAGGTACAACCAACGCAATGATAATAGCATTTGACACGACATGCACAATCATGAATGGTAGCCCCAACACAACTGCCACGATATATGGAACATTAAAAGCTAACGAGAATCCAATATTTGTCACGAGGTCATATACTGCGGTCATAAAAGCTCCAATGAATAATAACTCAGTAGGTCCAACACTTCTATAGTGTACTTGGTTTCCCTTTCCCAACAAACCGCCAGTGGTCACTACAAACAGCCAACCGATAAGCTGTGTAATCCATATCTGTGGAATGAAGGGACCCCATGGGTTTATGGTAGCGAAGATAATAGAAGTCAAGAGTGCACACCATACTCCCATTGATGTTCCAAACACAAGTGCGGTTATGAAGAGTACCACGGTCCCTAGCTCCACGTTGGGAATCCCCACAAGCGAGTAGTTCCCAACCAAAGCCAATGCAGTCATGTTAGCAACAATTGCAACTTTGCGACTGGGTGAAATCGTGAGCTTTCTTCTCTTGACCTCCATTTACTATCCTCTCTACACTATCGTTTCTTCAGAACAATCACAGCTATTATGACTACTATAGATACGCCCGCCACACCTAAGATCACTAATGGCAGTATACTAATGTTGGGGAACGCGATGTTGTTAATCTCCATTACGAACACGTATGGAACATTGAACCTATATGTGGAATTGCATTTGACCAGTACTCCTGTGACAAGATCATATGCAAGATAGGTTAGTTGGGGGTCACCATAGCTAGGTTGGTCCTGTGTGAAGTTCCAGATAATGCAGTCGTAATTCACTCCATTGATTGCAAGGGTTTCATACCAAGACTCCACGGTTCCGTTGCCCCAATTTCCTTCAACTCTTTCAGCAGCAGCATATGCTGTTTCGTTCTCATTCTGAATATTCTCCTCACCCACTGATATCACCAGACCCGGAGTCCAAGGAGCCAATCCTGAAATACCGAGAATGAGATTATTTGCAATCTCAGTGTCATTTGTTGTGAGTGATAGGTTGCCAAGGACGAGGTCACCAGTAAGATACTCGTCAGACTCCCCTATCTCAGTAATCTCATATGTTATGTTAGTACTATCATCAGCAATCCAGTTCCCAATAAATACAAAACCAGAACCCCACCATGAGAAGGCAACCTCAGGTACATCAATGATGTCCCATGTTATGATAGTGTTACTCTCCTCCGTAGGGTAAAGTCTTTCATTATAGTTATTATCTGTGACTGCCACAACTTGTGTAGCAAGCATCAATATCAATACTATAGTTAGTATAATTTTCTCTCTCATTTCAAATCATCTTCTAGATGTTCTTATTCTGATTAACACAAGAAATCCCAAAGCAGCTATCCCAAGAAGAGCTGACCCAACAATCAATGAAGTATCCAGTTCAGATTCTAACAGGGTATTGGTAGTGGATTCAGATCCATGGGATGGCAGTTTCCACTCAATCGAATCTCCATCCTCAAGAATGTATATGTTAGCCGCACAGGGTCCTAGTTCACCATTCACCCAGTATTGCCAATACAAGTTCGCATCATAATCTTGACTCACGCCAGAGATAGCAGTTACAAAGACTAGGTCCCCATACCACTCCACATCAACAGTTGTCGTCGAGTTCGTGGCTTCAAGAACGTTTGTCCCTTCAAGGGAAGTGAACTCTTGAATTGTTCCATTTCCAAAATCCACGGTAAGTGAAACTTCTGTTGCAGCAGATACATACTGCACAGGCAAACCACTACTTATTGCTAGGTTCATGAATAGGGTTAATGCAATTACCATAACTAGTAGACCAAAATGCTTTCTAGTCATATGTTTCACTCCATCTATTGGATAGGTTAACCTATCCCAGCATAAATTTGCCTCCTAATATTCCTTTCTGACTGAATCCCGTTTTCTTAATACAGAAAGACAGGCTACATTATCTATACTGACAATATAATACAAAAAAGTAGAGAAAATCAAGAGTTCTATCATATCAAAGATGAAACCTCAGGCAAATCTTACCGTACCTATGAAATAGTATTGGAATTTTGCCGGAGAGATATTTTGTCTAGTACCAATCCACTGTCCCAAGAAGTGGCTTCAATGCTCGAGGGGGATTTACTTCTTTGAGTTTCTTATCAGCAGTAAGTTTTACACCTTCATCCAAACCCAATTTCATGAGATTAGGACACCTGAATAGAGCTGAGATATCGAGGGACTTGATTCCATTGTTATTGAGAGTCAGATTGCGTAACTTCTTGCATTTACTAAGGATTGACAGGTCAATAGTTTCAAGCTTATTCTCATAGAGATGAAGTGCCTTCAATTCCTTGCACTGAGCAAGAGGCGTGAGATTGATTTCTCGAAGTTTGTTGAATGAAATATCAAGATGCATTAGACTGGTGCAATTTGCCAGGGGGGAAATATCAATCGTTTCTATCACATTGCTTTGAAGAGATAGTTCCAGTAGATTCTCGCAGGTTTTCAAATTAGAGAGGTCAATACTCTTTAGCTCATTCCCTGAAAGAGTCAAAGCCTCAAGGTCAGGAAATTGGTCTAGTGGTGAGAGGTCTGTAGAACCAATACGTTTGTCACCAAGATTAATTGATGTTGTATTCGGGGGGAATCGTTCGACTACCTTACCGCCTTTCTTTGTCTCGCTCCAGATTGTTATATCGTCCATCTGTGAATCAACCACGTGTGCAGCACACTCCTTGCTTAATAATGTGGTATGTTCCGACACATAAGAAGCACTACATATTGCGCTGGACCTCAAATCGTTTATGAAAAGAGATTGTGAAGGCCAATTTGGAACTTTCCTAACTTTCCACCAAAATTCGCAGCAGTCACTTTCATGACTCCTTCATGAGTACATACTTCGTTGATTGCCACCCTCATTGCGTTTGCAACTGATTCCTCAGAGAAACCATTGATAACAATCTCCAGAACAAATTCACTATCTGGAGGAACCTCTGTATTAGGAACTTTAGCACGGATTGTTGGACAGAATCGTTCGTTTGTAGATGCTGTAAGACCTTTGTATTTTGAAGACACTTTGGATCCAGAACCAACGAGACCTCCAGGGAAAGGTGTGAATGCACCTTCTACTTTCTCAATTGCATCAATTGCTGCTCGACCGCTTTTCATTCCGCTATGAAGGTCACTACAGAAGAATATGATATTTCCACCGGCAACTCCCTTTTGTCGACCAAATTTCTCTTGAATTATAAAGGTGCCACTCATTCGAGGAACTAGCCATAAGACCCTGCCATCAATCGGTCCTTTCTTCACTTGATATCCATCACCAAACATACCCAGTTGCTTTCCGATAAGATAGTGCTCTTTTGGTTCAGGGGTAGCGTCATAGGCACAAGCAGTGGGGCTGGTGAGAATGCACTGTCCAATTCGCGCAATGAGCTGTTGTTCAAGGGCTTCTTTTTTCGATGTGGCAAACATGATTCTTACCCCTGGACGACCATCCGGAGAGTCCTCAGGGCTCAGGACATATTCAATTCCAGCCTCTGCAGGTGACATAATAAGTGACGTCGCAAGTCCTGTTGCTTCTAGTGCGGTTATTCTAGCCCAGTCTTCTTGATAGGCAGTGATTATTGTTCGGTTCATGTGCATACTGAATGCTTCAGCAAATGTATCTTCGATTGGTACTCCGTTGATCTCCATAATACTTCACCTAGTCAAGTAACTGCTCCTATACTCTCCTGTCTTTTCTCTGTTCCGTAAGAATAGCACTGGGAGTCTTTATCAGTAGTGAACTTATTTGCTGGAAACCATGACTGTTATCCTGGAACTGAAGGAATCTCTAGATATTCCAATCGAGGCTGATTGCATAACACCTAGTCATTTTGCAGGGAAGACTGTCACACAGATAGGCAACCTATCAATTCACCATGGAAATCAGACGCTAATTCTCAAGGAATTCTTTAAAATCACAGGGAAAGCGGGGAAGACCCCTGCTGATACTGAGATTGTTATCAAGGGGGATTTGCGAAAAGTCAAGATGATAGGGAAATCTATGAACGGTGGTAAAATCACTGTCGAAGGAAATGCAGGTATGTATCTTGGTGCAGAGATGGTATCTGGGAGAATTCATGTGAAAGAATCAGTGGATGCATGGGCAGCTGCTGAAATGAAAGGTGGTAATATCCAGATAGAGGGAGATGCAGGAGATTATCTCTGTGCAGGATATCGGGGAAGTAGGGATGGAATGCAAGGCGGGCGAGTCTATGTTGCAGGTGACGTAGGTCGGGAGATGGCAGCTCATATGCGAAAAGGATTCCTCGCAGTAAAAGGGAACGTCAGCTCACCAAGCGCTGTTAGAATAATGGGGGGTACCATAATCGTTGTGGGAAATGTCACAGAACGCATGGGAATCCAGGCAACAAGAGGGATGATTATCTGCCTTGGAAAACTCGAAATGATGTTACCCACCTACAAGTATAGTGGTACATCTGAGAGAGCGATTGTGAACTACTATCTTCGTTATCTGAGGTCTCGAAGGCCAGATTTTTTGAGAGAGGATATTGATACAAGCGATAAATGGATGAAGTTCATCGGAGATTTTGCAGAAGCTGATACAAACGAAGAGATTTACATACGTGCCTTTTCAAACACACACTTGCTCTCGGAGGTTAGGAAATGAGTCACAGTGTGAATAAAGGAGCTCTAAAGACTATCAAGACAATAATGGATAGTAAGGATGCTCTAGATTGTAGAGTGGAAGAGAGCAATAATGGTGCAAAGATAATTGATGCTGGAATTGAGTGTACGGGTAGTGCAGAGCTTGGAAGACTCATCGGAGAGGTGTGTTTGGGAGGGCTTGGTTCAGTCAAGCTAAACATGATGTATATCGGAGACCTCGAATTACCTGCAGTAATTGTAGGAACAGACTATCCAAAGATTTCTACTCTTGGTTCACAATATTCAGGATGGACCATCAAAGTTGGAAAATACTTTGCAATGGGTTCAGGTCCGGCTAGAGCTTTGGCTCAAGTAGAAAAGAAACTGTATGAAGAGTTAGATTACAAAGATAAATCGAAAAAGGGAGTCATAGTGCTAGAGAGTAGAGTAAAACCCAATGAAGAGGTTACAGAATATATTGCTAAGAAATGTGGAATTTCCACTTCAAACCTGTACTGCATTGTAGTACCCACAGCAAGCATAGCAGGGTCAGTTCAAATATCATCTAGAATTGTTGAGGTGGGCATGCACAAACTCCACGAGATTGGTTTTGACCCTGAACGTGTAAGAAGAGGGTTTGGTGTGGCGCCCATTGCACCAGTTGCGAAGAATGATAATAGAGCAATGGGAGTGACTAATGATTGCATTCTCTATGGTGGACGGACAACCTATTTTGTAAGGTCGGAAGATGATAATTTGCAAGAGATTGTGGATAAGGTCCCGTCGTCAACATCGGATCAGTATGGTCAGCCCTTCTATGACCTCTTCAAGAGCTTTGAATATGATTTCTACAAGGTAGATCCTCTACTCTTTAGTCCTGCAGAAATCACAATCAACCACATTGAGTGTGGGAAAGTTTTCCATGCGGGCAAACTTAATCCTGAAGTCCTAAAGAAATCGTTAGGCATGTAACCCAGATGGTCTAAGTTATATCCATCTCTTGGACATCCTCAGTTTCGGTTTCATCCGCTTTAACAACTGCTTCTGCTTTAGGTATAGGATGTTTGAATGCCTGCCAAATCATCAATGTACCCAAGAGAGAAATGAAAGCACAGATGATGAAAGTCCATGTGAATCCTCCAGTGAAGGGGATAAACCACCCGAAGAATGCGATGAGAGGCATTGAAACCAACATAATCAAAGTGGGTTGCAATGAATACATTGAGTTTCGAATCCGGTTTGGAATGACATCCAGCATGACTCGTTGAGTGAGAATCCCTGCAATTCCCCCAAACAGGTTGAAGGAAATGAATGCCAGAAACATGAGAAATACTGGCACTAGAGTCACAGTAGGTATCTCAATCAAAGGAAGATTTGTGAAGGGGATCATTATGCTCAAGAATTCAATACTTGCGGGGTCAGTTCCTGGTTCAATTCCTGGGAAGAAGTGTACAATTGCTGCTAATATCAAGTAGAAAATCACCCCCATGAACTGGAGCAACCTGAAACGTGGAATCCATTTCTTTGGTTCGAATCTCTTAGCTAGAACACCACTTCTTTCATTTGCTACCGCTTGAGGGAGAAACACAAGCGTTCGGAAGGCTGAAACTGCAACCATTGTGACAAGGAAACTAAAGTAAAGTGGGAACAAAAGTAAATTCCACCAAACAGGAGAAGTACTCCACATCACTACTTCACCGAGAATAAGCAGAGTTACAAACCGACTTGACCATAGAAACTTGAATCCATCTTTCAAGAGAGTCGTGTATTCTGAGAGGGTGGGTTTCTCATCTTTCGCCTCTCTAACTCCAGGCAAGTCCTTTACAAGTTTCAGAACTACTATGGCAAGGAAGATTGCAAATATAGCTTGAAGCCCGAAGACAAATTGACGGCTGTATAACCAAGCAAGCCAAGACCCAGGAATCAGCACAAGTGTCGAAGACACCTGCCAAACCATACCCAGTCGACCTTGAAACACACCGTACTGCTTTCGGTCCTTGTCATGAGGCATGGCAACCTTGTAATTATTGTCAAACCACGCACTGAAGGCGCCACTCTCCTGCGACGAACCCAACCCAAAGAGGGCGTAAATGGCCACGTAGATATAGAATGGGGTACCGATAATAATCTGTGAAGATAGATAGAAAGCTATCGCGTAGCAGAGGAGAGCTGAAGCAATGACATAACGTTGTCCTATTGCGTCCCCAAGTGCACCGGTTGGATAATCTAATGCCGTCTGAACTGCCATCTGGATAACCACTAGGAACCCAACAAGCGTTAGACCTGCAAAGTAGTCACCGCCTCCGAGTGTTTCAGCCATATGGATCATCCAGAAAGTAGTGCTGATTTGGAAGCTGAGTGCAAAAGCTGGTAGTAAGACTGAGATTATTTTGACATAGCGCACGGCGTCAGGTGTTGGGTCTTCTAGACCAAAAATGCGAGCGAACCTGCTTGAAACCACCTCTGGAGTTGTTTCAGTTTCACAATCCACAGCCATAATGTTCAACCTACGGTCTTCCCATATAGAGGTTAACACTCCAGCATGAAGCAAGTAATTTATCAAGCATTCCCTCGACCAAAACGAGCGGTACGTACTATGAAAATCACAGTCAGATTTCGGGGACCAATTGCACGAGAAATAGAGAACGGGACTCTGGAGATGGAGATAGAAAACGGTTTCATACTCAATAATTTGTTTGTTAAGATAATTGAGCAGAACTCCTATCTACAAAGTATATGGAAGAAACCTGCAGAAATTGACCGTGATTCTATGATTCTCTGTAATGAGGTTGATATCGGAGTTACAGGTGGTCTCAAAACAACATTGAAGGATGGAGATATTCTTACAATCGTACCCCTAGTCCATGGAGGCTAAACTAGCTTAGCGCCAGCACGAACTGCGTCAATATCAACTTGTAGATACTTTGCACTTACGAACGCAGCCAGCGTCTTTTCCAAGACTTCAATTGGAAAAACTCCAGACTTTTTCACAAAAGCTCCAAGCATTACCATGTTGGATACAAGCCTCATACCCATTGCATCAGCAGTCTTCATTGCAGGAACTTCTACGACCTCATAACCTTCGATATCATCAATATTAACAAGGTCAGGGTCTGCGAGAACCACACTTCCTTTCTTGGCTCCACTTAGGTACATCTCTAGGGCTTTCTGGGACATTACAATGAAGTAGTCTGATTCACGTACCTTTGGATACTTGATTGGTTCATCGCTGATTATCACTTCACTCTTAGCAGCCGTCCCACGGGCTTCAGAACCATAGCTTTGACTCTGGATTGCTTCAAGACCCGCATATGTCACAGCCGCGTGACCTAGGATGACTCCTGCAAGAACTACACCCATGCCACCAGTACCTGCAAGTCGAATCTCTGTTCTCATCGTAATCTAGACCTCCAAGCCAGCATATGTTGCCTTCATCGATTCAATAAATTCAATCTCATCTCTGTCAGCAAATACACCAAGGTCTACACCATCTCTAGTAGGAGTCTTCTGTTCTATCGGTTCGCCTCTCTTGCGCACTGGGAATTTCTTGAACCATTTAATCATATCAACTGGCTCACCCATCTTGGTCCTACGACCATAGGCAGTTGGACACTGGGATACCATCTCAATGAAAGAGAATCCTTTCTTCCCAAGAGCTGTTTTCATTGCGCGTGATGCCTGTATGGGATGTGCTGTTGTCCATCTTGCCACATAATTAGCTCCAGCTGCAGCAACAAGACGAGCTAGATCAAATGGACGCTCTGGATTGCCATATGGGGAAGTGCTTGTCCGATCACCAGTGAAGGTTGTGGGACCAACTTGTCCGCCAGTCATTCCATAGATGTAGTTGTTAGAACAAATCACAGTCATGTCGATATTACGTCTTGCTGCATGAATGAGGTGATTACCACCGATTGCAGCCAAGTCACCATCACCACTGATTACAACCACATTCAGTTTAGGATTGGATAACTTCAAACCAGTAGCGAATGCAATAGCTCTTCCATGGGTTGTGTGAAGCGTATCAGCTTTGAAGTGGGGTGATGTAATCCATGCACCACATCCAATACCAGAAACAAAAGCAAACGCGCTAAGATCTTCATGACCTAGATCACGAACAGCTCTAAGGAATGCACTACCGGTTTCCATGTTCCCGCAGCCAGGACAAAAGGGTGAGGGCAAGCTCTCCATACGAAGATATTGTAATGATGGGTGTGGCATGAAATTCACCTACATCTACTTCCGTGTTTGATATGATAGACTAATAACCCATTCTCTATGTGCTAATGACATCTATCAATTATCATCTCCAGATATTTGGCGTTGCTCCAATCTCGATTCTTTTTATTCTAAGTAATGTGATTGTTACCACCACAATAGGAGAAAATACCCAGAAGGGTGATTCTATGAGAATAATCACGAAAGAAAAGATCACACTATGCTTGCTGATTGGTCTAATGGTGTTTGCTATTGGTAATCCGTTGATGACTGCAGGTGTTCTACAAGAGAGCAGACTGGAGGGTCATGATAGTTTTACCACAGCATACATACCACATGATGCAATCTTGCTTGATGGAAATGCGGAAATGATAGCTCAGGCAGACGCAGAGGTCTGGCCAGGGGATGGAACTGAAGGAAACCCATACCAGATAACTGGCTATTACTTCTACGATGTACAACATTCAGTTGAGATTCGGAACATAGACCTATACTGGACTTTCACTGATAATGAGGTGGATGGTCCTGGTGACTCAACCGTCTGGTGTGGAGTGGAGATTTCTAATTCCGCAAATGGATATGTAGCAAACAATCTAATTCACAACAGGTATCGGGGATTGTGGTTGATTGACATCGATGATGTTACTATAACTAACAATATCATTGAAGACAATCTTCTCCACGGAATCGAATGTGCGGGTTATATCAATGGATGTTTGATCTCTGACAATACTATAACCAGAAACACTGGATCAGGGATTCGTATATTGACTGCAGTTGACTCCGAAATCTCTGAAAACACTGTCACAAACTGTGAGGGTACAGGAATTCAGGTGCCAATAACTGCAACAAATTGTCAGATTACGGATAATTATGTGGACGAGGTGACTGGTCTAGGTATTCATCTGGGAAACGCTTCGTCTGTTGAGATTATGCATAATGAACTCTCGAACGTATCAGGATATGGAGTCTTCGTTGTGGAGTCCTATGATATTGAACTATACAATAATTCACTCGTCAATGTAGAAGAGGATGGTATGTTTCTGAAGGATTCTAGTTTTGATCTAATCCACAACAATTCAGTAGTTGGTACTGATGGTGTTGGAATCTCAGTAGCCTCAGGAGAAAATTCAACACTCAGATTCAATCATATTGAAGATTCTACTAATTATGGTTTGAAGACCTCAGTAAATACTGAATGTATGGAAATCACTCGAAATGTGTTCATCAATAACGGTGTTGCAGCACAAGTCTATGATGAGGGTGAAAACAACACATACATCTACAATTACTATGATGACTGGGTGTCACCTGATGCAGACGCGGATCAGATTGTTGATGTCCCATACACTATAGATGGTGGAGCAGGGAATGAAGATCCGTATCCTCTTGCAGACCCGGATGCAGTTCCACCTGAAACTGGAGGAACAACAAGCGGAACTGGAGTTGGTGGGGAAATTCCTATGGATCTTTTGATGATTGGTGGAGGTGCAGTCGTAATCATCCTTGTTGGTGTTTTCTTCGTGAAAAGAAAAGCATAATCTGTACAACATTCGAGAGGGATCAAAACGTCAAGTTCAGATCCCTCTTTCTACTTTTGTGAATGATTGATTGAATGTCATTCTGTAATTGGAGCCATTTGTGGTGGTTCTTCCTGACGAACTTTCTTCTCTCTAGAGTACCATGGATTAGCTATTCCTAGTGCAATCAAAATCATTGAAACTCCTAGTAATAAATCGGGGACATAGAACAGCGGAGTTGACATGAAAGGAACTCTCAAGATTTGACTTGCCACCATGAAGATAACGGACACTATCATGAGTTCGCTTCGAATTTCTTTCAATCTTCCAGTTTTCCAGGTTACGATGAATGTAATCATCATCACGATACTGATGATAAGCAGTATAGGAATGGTCAATATCATGATAATTGTTTCAGATGTTCCAAGAAGCGCTATTGAGAACCAGTACAGAGTGAGAAGAATTACAATCCTTTTGTGATACTTCTGATGAGATGGTGCCCAGATCTGAAGGATTGTACCTAAGATTGGTACTATTGCACCACCGATCACCATGGAACGAAGTCGAAACAGTTCCATTGTGGGCTCTAACACGCCGATGTGAGATAATGTCAATATCGTCATATTCAGTACTTGAAATATTCCAGTTATTGCAAAGACCAATGGAAGGTCGGTCATAAGTCGTACTTTCTGTTTATACCATTTCCAGCCCAAAAACGTACTCAGTGCTAGGGATAGTATAATCGTCATGATTCCAGATAAAATAATAAATTCTGTACCTATGTCTACTTGCATTTTTTACACCACATAATCATTCACTTTTGCTTTATTCTCATTCTTAGAAGCGTCCTGTCCTTCGTCGTTATTGTTACCAATTGTCCTCTGCCAAAAAGCAGTCACTTGTTCTAGTTTGAATTTCCAGAGGAATATGCTCAGGGGTATGAATATCAAGATGAATATCAACAAGGTGACAGTCATCATTCCACTATTAGAAAAGACCATGTCAGGACCTTGAATTATTGGTTCGGGACCAATCTTGAAGCACTCGTTGACAAAGTTGACAATTGTATGGACTGCTATGGGTCCGAAAAGAGATTTCGCAGAACTGAACTTTTCATAATAGACACCAAAGAATATCCCAAGGATCAAGGTGAAGAATACCATTGTTGAAATGTCAACTAGAGCTTCAATACCCACAGCCCCATTGACAAGAGGCCAACCTGCATGCCATAAGCCAAACAGCACAGCAGATATCATAATCGATGCATTCACACTGTATCGTGTTTTGAAAGCGTTTTGTAGAAGACCTCTGAAAAGAGTTTCTTCAAGGAATGCATTGACCAAGAAGAAGATGAACATGTATCCAAGTAATCCTTCATTTATGATATGTAGTTGAAGAGGGTAAGTAGGGTCAATAAAGAGGGCAAATACGATAGTTCCACCAAGGTCAATCCCTATAGCGAATATTATACCAATCATAATTCCAATTGTCAAACGAGCCTGTAATTTATCTCGAGATAACCCAAGGACTGAACCTATTTCGTGTGGACGATATTTCCAGAAAAATCCTAGCAGGATTAAAAATGGAAACAGCTTTGATGGGAAAATGTTCATCCAGGTACTACCAAGACCGAGTACGAACTGATCCACAATTCTCCAAGCCACAGAAATTATGAGCATGATACCTGCTATCTTCAAAAGACCTTCTGAAGTCCACGATGATAGACCTTCATGTTCAGACTCGACATTTTCTTGTATCTGTGTTGTTACCATAAATCTGGCCTCAATTCTAGTATGAGCTGCAATGTGGTCAGTTTCTTACAATTTAAGCACCGACATTCTGGTTTGGTAGTCTGAAGTGTAGTTCCGCGCTAACAGCAATTTTAAAACTGGAAGTCCGCAGCAAAAAGTCCGGATACTACTTACTTTAGTGGTGAATCTAAATGTCAGATGTCGCAGCAATGAGATCCTTCAACCGCGAACTTGCAGCAGTTGTAGGCGCAACAATAGAAGTCGCAACAAAAGATGGTAAAAACTACTCAGGTATTCTCAAGGGAATTGATCAGAATACTTTGAGCATTGTTCTATCAGAGGTTGTCGATTTGAAAGATGGGTCTAACATACCTAAAATCTTCATCTATGGAAACAGCATTGTATCATTTTCCGTAGCTGAGAAAGAGGTCAGTCTTGAAGGCTTAGTAAAAGAGTTAGAGCAGACCTTCCCTCCTGGTGGTGTCAGATTCTTTCCTGAAACAGGTGGGGGTGTTATTGTGATCATGAACAAAATAAGAATAACACAAGAAGGAGTAGATGGTTCAGGACCACTGTATGAAAGAGTACGTGATATTGCTCAACCTTGGCTCGAAGAGAGAGGATTATTGTAAGAATTAAGGAAGGATGATTGTCCAGTTTATTCCCTATCTAGATAGTTGTAACTAGGATTCTCAATCTCTTTGAGCGATATCTGATATCCATTTGCCAATACATCATTGCGAACTCGTTGGTACAAAGTTAAATTCGACAGAACCCATTCCACCACTTTCATCCTCTTTCGCTTATCATCAGGAGGAGCAATAATTGCCACTAGCATAGCATCGTCAAGAGTTCTAGTGGCTGCACGGAATAGTACAGAAACTCTACCCGTTCCAACATAATATGTAATATCATCGAAGGAATCTCTAGTATCAACACCAAAGCTATCTAGTAGAGCTTGTTCATGCCTCATCAATAGAGGTTTGTTTGATTCGATAAACGAATATAGCCAACTTGTTGGTTCTGATACCATTGTATCCTTACATTTTGCGAATCCTGATAAATCAGCGCTAGTCAAAATATATCGGGGATATGACTCTCGGTTTGGGAATGAGCTCTTCTCAGTATAAGTACCATATTTCTGAATAAGTGATACAATCTCTTGTGCGAAAGCACGGTCAATATTATATTTCATATCTTTCTCAGGGTCAACAAATGCTACTGCTCTTGTCCATCTGAAATACTTGTGAAATCCATCATTGTATACGAATTCTCCATCCTCAGGCCACAACTGTTTCAGATACTCTATCTGTACCTCGATCGGTCCATTCAGGATGAAATCAGGGATTCCTCTGTTCTGCACCGTCTTGTCGCCCACTGTAAAACCACGATTTTCAAGCATCCTACCTAATACACTTGAATATCTGAGATCATGAGTGCCTTTCTCATCAACTGTTTCTGTATAATCAACACCCCCGAAGAACTCTACATGTTCCTTGAATATCCTGATACGGTCAACATCCGCCTCACAATAACAGAAGACCCGAAACTGATCAATATGCCCATCTGATAACCCAGCACCAAACAGCCTTGCGAAAGCCTTGTCAATCTCCAAGGCATCATCAGAAAATTCGGGATTACGTATGAGACGTCTATCGAACCTACCAATTGCAAAGATTTCGTCTTGTATGTCCTGAATGGTCAAATCGCACGAATCGAGTAGCAATGACAACGTGGACCCCTTAAGATAAGATGCTTGGGAATGTAGGTCAGAGTTCATTCCACGACTAGTCACAGTCCTATCATAATCAGCAACTTGATGAACAAGACGACTGAGGGATATCTCTCCCTTGATGTCAAGCCTTTCCTTTGCCATAGAGAGAAGTACATCTACTGTTTCCTGATCTTGGAAGTGGAACATCTCGTCATTGTAGAGCTGCATCCAATCAGTTTCTCGGATATTCTCAAGTCTTAGGTAGACTCTAGATGAGATAACACCCAGACGTAACCGTTGTGGACTGTGCTTATCGAATCCTAATTGCTGATTCAATGCGTGTTCTATCTCAGCACGGTTATTCTCACAAAAATTGGCGACTCCTTTGAACCACTCCTGTCCAGTAGGAGCATATCTATGGAGATCGAGCCATCGTACATTGGATGAGATATCGGTCTTCTCGTAGATAGTCCTGATAGATGATGCAAGAGTATCAATATCTGGGGTTTCCAAATCCTTGTACTGATGTAACTCTCTGAAGACCAATTCAGGTTCTACCCTGCTCTCAAAGGCAAGAGGGGGAAGCTTTCCCTCGTATATGAGCCTCAAATCCTCATGCAGCAACAATGTAGACTGTAGCTTGGGAGCAGACTTACCTGACAGGTAGAGGTTCAATCGATCTCCCGAGATATTCAGCATCTCTGCCAGTTCTTCTTGAGGGATATCGGGTATTGTATCAGACTGCTGCATCTCCTTCAGGTGTAGATACCCACGCATATGGCGGTCCATATCACTAAATCCTTCCATATCGAGGAAGTGGGGATGCCTACAGAGGAGTTGCTCATACTGAACCTCGTCTTTGATGAGTTGTCGCTTTTCGATGGTTTCAACCTCATCTAACGACTGGTTCAGGACCTTGCGTATTACTCGTGGGATGCTCTTTTCCTCTATATACCGACGTGCGTCCAGTCGATCAATCCCTACTCGTTTAGCAATATCACTAAGCACACCGCCATCTACTAGTTCATCAAGAAATCTATAGAAACCACAAGCATTCTCATAGTCTTTGTTGAAGTATGGCAAGGTCTTCGTTCTCATTTCATGATGAGACGTGTCTAGGCCTTTATCCAAACGTGCCTGAGTGTCGAGTCCCTGAAGTTTTTCCCGTATCTCAGACACCAAAATTTCTGCTTTTTCTTTTGTCAGAGCATTCTCATTGATAATGCGATATGAATTGGGCTGTACTCCTTGAAGCACCCAACCTTCCATTGTGGAAGAAGGATAATCATTCTGTTTGGCGAAATCTGCAATCTCCCCGTAAGTCACTCTATTTCGATGACCGAATTCATGGGTGGTCCTCATATGCATGGAAATCTGATGTCTTATGTTGTCAAACCTCTGATGCTTGAAGATGCCTGGAATGAGGTCCTGCAGAATTGTAATAACTTCCTCCTCAGAATCAACAGGGGTACCCAAAATCTGTGGTCCCCAGAATTTGACCTCGTGCTCTTTGATTTCTTGTATTTCTCTTGTATCTTTACTACTTTCGCCAAGAAAATCAGCATTGTATTTGCGAATGATATCATCTCGCTCTTCAGTGGTTAGTGAATGTTCCTTGAGGTCATTGGTTTCAAGTTTACATTCTTCATCTGAAAGTTCTTCGATATCTCTCAAGTTGTACAACTCCGCATTTTCATGCCCTCAATTTCAAATGATTGCATCACGCAACTAATTGGTCAGTCCGACCAAAGACCTTCTCGATCATGAACCAATCACTAGCGCTGACTCTACTACCTCTGACTTCGGAAATTCCAAAAACCAGCTTCATACACAACCCTGTGGTCAACAGTATGAAACTGAGTGCCATTAGTACAAGACCGAGGATATACTGGGAAAGTTGGTGCCAAGACTCTACCTGAGCATAGAGGACGTACCCCACCAATCCAATCATGACTGAAATGAGTACATGCAGTTTGATCGACCCTAGGAAACCAGATTCGGTTGTTAGGTCCGCATACATTTGTAGTGATGGAACCACCACTGCCATAGCACGGAATCTTCCTGCTGGCTCGCGTTTCCCTACAGCCCACAGCTCGTCACCAATATTCAGGGGCATGACCACTGCCCTATTGAACAGGACAAGGGTCTGTGACAGTCCATTGTCCACACGTACTGCACGATGCATAGTTTCAATACTACCCTGTGTGTTGCCGATGTCCTTACTGTCCACAGAAACCACTCTTCCCATCTCACGGGTATAGGAGTATTCTGGGTCATCCACTCTGTTCAGAACCCGTTCCAGCTTCGATGCTTTACCTAGCATGTTTCCTATGTTTAGTCTTGTATTCATTCTCTATTCCTCATCATTGTTATCCTTTGTCTGCCTTTTACACTCACACCAAACAGGGTCCGCAGTATATTGGTGGAATTATCTTATGAAAATCAGTGACGAGAAGTATCAAGTATCTGTGCACAATGTAAGAAGTCAAACACCGTATTGGAAATCAATATCTCAAGAGCATTGAGATGTGCAAAACGCC
>JABCTV010000141.1 GCA_018238205.1 Candidatus Thorarchaeota archaeon | reverse complement strand
ATGTCTTACTTCCTCTCCGCAGGCGTTTAGAGTCTCCGGCAAACTGACGACGACCAGATTCAGTGCAGCATTTAGATCCCTGTCGATTTCAAGACCACACTGTTCACAATGATATACTCGCTCTGACAGAGAGATCTCCTTCTTCTTGTGCCCACACTGTGAACACATCTTCGATGAAGGAAAGGTCCTTGAAACGACCACAAGCTCAGAACCGTACCACTGGCACTTGTACTCCAGTTGTCGTCTGAACTCATAAAACCCCACATCAGCTATGGCTCTTGCCAACCTGCGGTTCTTCATCATCCCGGACACTAGCAGGTCCTCGATCACTATCTTACTGTGGCTCTTGGCAAGATAGGTCGTCACCTTGTGCAGTGTGTCCTGTCGAATGTTGAACATCCGTAGGTACATCTTTGCAAGTCGTAATTTCGCTTTCTCGCAGTTCTTACTTCCCTTCTCCTTTCGTGATAGAGACCTATGTAGCTGTTTCAGTTTTCTCAATTGTCTTCCAAGGGCCCGTGGATTTGCGAAGGTGGTCCCATCAGAGAGAGTGGCAAGGGTTTTGACCCCGAGGTCTACTCCCACTGGAGATCCTTGTATAGGCTGTGGGTCAAGGATGACCTCCTCTACAGTGACTGAAACAAACCACCTGTTGGCTCTCCTTCTCACTGTTACTGAGAGGATCCTTCCATTGTAGTAACACTTCCTCTTCTCCTTGAGCCGGACCTTTCCAATTCGTGGGAGCTGAATTGCCCGCTCGTGAAACTTAATGGTCCCAGTCAGTCTGAAGCTGTCCCTGACTCCCCTCCTCTTGAAACGAGGAAATCCGATCTTCTTCCCAGACTTGAGTCCTCGATAGAAGTTCTTGAAAGCTGTATGGAGGTCTCTCAAGGCCTCTTGAGGTGCACACTTCGAGGTCTCATACATCCAGGGAAACTGGTCATTCTTTAGGGAGTTGAGGAGCTTATGTTGCTTCATGGCATCAGTGAACCGGTCGTCGCCTTGATTGTTCTTGTATTGCGCAATCCTCTTTTCGAGACCCCAGTTGTAGGCAAAACGAGCTACTCCTGCATGTTGAGCAAGGTGCGACCTCTGGATGTTGTTCGGGTCCAGTTCATACCTGTAGGCCTTATTGGTCAACATTCAGGTTCGATAATGGGTTTTGGTGGGAGCTTAAAAGCTCATACAAAAAAGGATATTCATTCAACTATTGGTTTCATCGATGTCCAGATTTGTCTAGGATTTGTGCAGCTGTTGACTACCCTTTGATTATTTTCAGTTTCATACCCCGTTCTCTGATGAATTTCTCGGATGCAGTGATTGCAGACTCCGAGATATCAATTCCATGTGTTTCGTAGCCATAATCATGAAACAGAGCAAGAGGCGGTCTAGGACCTCCAGCACCACAATCTAATACTTTTTTCTCGAGCTCTACTTGTCCAATGAGTTTCAAAAATCTATAAAGAGAAAGAGGCCATATGACTTTCAATGACGAGCACCTAGTTAAGGCATTGTGAACTCTTTCTAAGTCTAGCTATTAACGCGGCCATGATGAGCGCCAGCATTTTAAAGGGAAACCTGTTCTTACCAAATCCAACGCGAGTCAAAAGGAAGATGAGAGAAAGTGGTATCCGAGATTTTCATTAGATATTTGACCACCACAGGACTTGAAAAAGTATCGAGATTCAGAACAGATGAGACAACAATAAATCTCGATCTTCTAGATATCGCAACGATTGATTTGTACCCACTAATATGGTGTGAGAATCTTGAGTCCATATGTCTTCGAAATAACTCGCTCACCGAAATAGATCTCACTCCTCTAGAGAAGTGTGGGAAAAACTTGAACGCAATAAGACTTAGCCACAACAGGTTGCAAGAGATAGACCTCAGTTCTCTTAGCTCATGTCCCAATCTTCTAGAAATTTCACTTGATGATAACAGACTCAAACGAGTTGATTTGTCCCCCTTGTTTCAATGTGCAAATCTAACTGAACTCTGTCTAGACGAGGAGGTTTCATTGACAGCGAATCTCCTGCTTCGTTCTGTTGGTAGTTGGCCAGAAGTCCTTGTGGAAAGGTATCACAAGATACTTTGGAAATCAGATTCTATTGGATAGATAACACAGATAATAGAGGTGTCAGAATGGACATAGGACTTTCGGGAAAGCATGTTATTATCACTGGAGCTTCGGGAGGTATAGGAATTGAAACAACTAAGATGTTCCTTGCCGAAGGTGCTCGAGTGACTGGAACATATAATCACTCAATGAAGGCTCTGGAATCACTTGGTAAGACTTGGCCAGACCAGTTGTTGATTATCAAAACTGATCAAACAAAGGAGAGTAATGTCGAGTCCCTCTTCAGAAAGGCAAACGAACGATTTGGGCGTGTTGATATTCTGGTTGCTAATGCAGGTATTGCAAACCACGAGGGGACAGCCATTCAAGATATGTCCTTAGAACAGTGGAAAGCAACACTGTCAGTTAATTTGACAGGTACATTTCTCTGTGCAAAGCATTTCTTTGTGAACCTTGAGAAGTATAAAGATGATATTGCATCATTGATACTTATTGGTTCAACAGCAGGGTTCTTTGGTGAGGCATGGTATTCAGACTATTCAGCATCCAAAGCAGGAATGCACGGTCTCATGATGAGCCTGAAGAATGAGATAACTCATATTGCAACAAAAGGGCGTGTAAATCTCGTCAATCCAGGATGGACTCTCACTCCAATGGCTGAAGAAGCCCTTGAGGATAAAGAAATGGTGTCAAAGATTTTGCAGACTATTCCAATGCGCAAGACTGCAACTCCCCAAGACATTGGCTCAGCAATATTGTACTTTGCTTCAGATGTACTAGCAGGTCATGTGAGTGGAGAAACAATCAATGTTGCAGGTGGTATGGAAGGAAGAGTTCTATTTACACCTGGAGAGATTGAGCTGTCTGATTAGGAAACTAACGTCTGGTTTGATGTGTATCAGTCTTCTTTCTTTCTTTCCTCTTGTTCATGGGAAAGACCGAAGTAGAATCCTTACGTACGGGGAAGTGAACTTCTGCATCTGCGCTACTGGAACCATGTGAGTAAACACCACGTGGATCATGTGGATAATCCTTGGATGTAATTGAACCCCTCCTGCGTGGCTCTTCTCTACCAAAAAGGAAGAGAATTACAGCTGCTAGAACAAGCAATGCTAGGAGATACTCAATCATTTTTTTCCCCTAAGGATATATTCGCTTGAAGGCTTATGGTCTTTTACAATGGATGAATATTGATAATTTGGCTATTCGGGTCATTGGTAAAGATTGAATACTACTTCAAAATCACAAAGAAGAGATTTCTATGAGTTCCTTTGACGATATCTCAATAGCTTATGACAACACGATAGACTGGAAATCTCGTCTTAGTCGAGAGATGCCATTCCTTCTTTCTCTCATTGAAAATACTGAGAAACCTCGCGTGTTGGATATGGCATGTGGAAGTGGCAGACATTCTATTGCTCTTGCAGCTCGTGGAGCCGACGTTATTGGAATAGATTCCAGCAAGAGCATGATCCTAGCAGCAGAGAAGCATGCAGAAAATCAAGGTGTTGTACCCAAATTCATTGTAGGAGATATGGAAACTATCAGAACTACTGTGGATGGAGTATTTGACCTGATTATTTGTCTTGGAAATTCTCTAGCACTTGTAAAAGATATCGACTCTCTGAAACATGTTGTGAGAGATGTTTTCCAAATACTCAAAGAGGGTGGATCCTTTGTTGCTCAGGTATTAAATTTTGAGGAGATTCATTGGAGTGGATTCAGAAACTTTCCAATGAAGACAGGAAAATTGAGCAATGGAGAAGAAATAACCTTTGCAAGATTGTTTGAACATTCAGATTATCCATTTTCATCTACTCTTGTGATGTCTGCTTTTAGAAAACAAGAGGGTGAATGGACCTCAGAAGTATCAACTCAGAAAGTCCTAAACCTGAAGCATAACCAAATGAAATCTATACTCCTAGAAGCAGGATTCAGTAGTGTCGAGATTTATTCCAATTACGCAAAAGGTTCCCTCGTAAAGAAGGATGACCGTAGTATGGTCATCCTTTCAACGAAATAATCTAATTGGCGGGGCTAGATAGCTTCCTAATTCCGATCCAGACGAGAAGTCCTCCAAGACACCATTGAATTCCTATTCCCAGCAAAGCCAAGCCAAACATCACGTTTTCAGGACCAGTTATGTTCTCAATCAATCCAAAAAAGTCGATATTGAAGGCGATAGAGAGGATCATATCACAAATCAGAACTCCTACGATTGAGAACTCAGCAAGGAGAATGGATGTTACCAAATTTGCTTGATGTGCCGGAGACTTTGTGTCTTCGTAGTTTGGATTTCCTGCAGTAACTCCTGTAGCGATGAACATGCCTCCAAGTATTGCCATGTATCCGAATCCTAAGAGCAATATTAGCTCGAAGAGAGTCATCTCTATTATGAGGAGCAAAATAGTTGACGGAATTAGGATGAGTGGTATTCCAATTATCGCCTGAGTAACAAGTCTACTTTTCACGAATTTAGAAGCACCAGAGGGAGCACTCTGAATTATCCAGAGTTGGTCCTTGCTCTCAAGGAACCCTGCGCCAGCAAATGGCATTACACCCAAAAGACCCATCGTGATAACAATCATTATGAATTGCTCACTGATCTGTAGATACTCAATATCCACTGATATGAGAATGACTGGCATTATTGTAGCCAGAGCAATTCCATAGAATATCTTAGAGAGATTCTGTACCTTGCGCATGAAATCCTTGAAGTTTGTGACCAAAAGAGAACCAAAGGGTCCAGGGCATAGTCTTCGCACACCTCGTAGGAAAATGTTTTCTTTTCCTACAGTTGTAACAATCTCAGTGCGAGCACCAGCATCGATAGTGAAGACTCGGTCCGCTACTCCTAATGCAAGTACAATTGTTGCTAGTACAAATCCTCCCATCAATACAGTGGATGTTAGCATATCTAGCTGTAGGATACTTCCAAAGGCGATGATTTCTGCTCCTGTGAATCCAACACCATTGAATGTAATTGCGAGCCAGCTCATTGTATCTGCAAACCATGTCGAGGGTAGGAGCAAAAATGCATTCATACCCATCATCTCAGACATGGCTGGGAGAAAGAACATTAGGCCGTACATTGGAATGATGACAATCATTGCAACAACCATTGATAATGCCTTTGCAATATCATTACCTCTTGGTGAATCACCTAACCTAGCCTGAATTATACTAGTAATGAAATTTGAGAGCCATATTGTGCCTAGCGACAGCAAAGTGATTACTCCATAAATCAGAACCTGACCTACAATGTTAACTTCAAATGCTAATACAAAAGGGGTAATCAATAGAGGTGCAAGGAATATAATAATCAAGCCGAATAATGGTATCTTGCCCAAGAAAGTTCCAGCCAGGATATCTCTTGTACTAACATTGTTCGATAGGAATATTTCCCACTGACCAATCTTAATCTCTTGAAGGGCATAGGACAATGGAAACAACAGAAGTAAAATCCAAAGGAATAGTGCTACTGTACGCATGAATCCAGGAAAGATGATCTGAAGTAGGGGCTGAAGTACCGTCATAGGTATTATAGCATTGATAATATATCCAATTAAGATAGGGGCACCTATAACTGCCCAGATGAACGCCAGTGATGTGAGAATTCCCATGTACACCTTCCTGTGAGACCTCATGCCTACAGATAGTACCAAAAACTCGGCCTTTGCTATAGCAAGCCATCGTCTGGTCACTTGCATTACCTCCATGCAAGTAGGGCTTCTCTGTCCACCTGACCGCCAACAACCTTCAAGTATGCTTCTTCAAGATCACTTACTTTCATCGAGTCGATAATATCAGCTGGTGAACCATGAACTACAAGTTCGCCTTCATTGAGAATACCAATAACATCACAGACATCCTCTGCAAAGGAGGTCTGGTGGGTACAGATGAAGAAACTCGTTTCAGTTTCCTCAGCCAAAGCTAGAATCAAATCTTTCACCAGTGCACTTGCAGCAGGATCAAGCCTTGAAGTGGGCTCGTCAAAGAATACTAATTTCGGTTCATGAAGTAAGGTACTTGCAACAAGAACTTTCTGCTTCATTCCTGAAGAGTATGATTCAAGTAAATCATCTTGTCGACCTTCAAGTCCTAGCATTCCAAGTAAACTGTCAATGCGTCTGTTTAGACGCTCACCGTTCTTTCCATTCAGTGCTCCGATGAACTCTAGAAACTCCACCGCGGATAGCTTCGAGTATAGTCCAGGTGACTCAGGAAGTAGTCCAGTAATAGCCTTGATATCATTTCGATTTGTGCTGACATCGTGTCCACATACTGTGGCGGTACCACTGGTCTGTTTCAAAAGTCCTGATAGTATACGTACTGTGGTTGTCTTCCCTGATCCGTTAGGACCAAGTAATCCGAACCTGCTACCGGACGAAACCTCTAGGTTCAGGTCTCTAACAGCCTGAATTGAGCCAAAGCTCTTGTTCAGACTTTCAGTTTGAATAACTGTTCCATTTCTTGCCAATTTTATTTCGCGTCCATCTTAGCTGTAAAAGTTTACAGCGCTATGGTAAAGATATATATGCGTTCGTATATAAATGTTTACCAGAACACAGTAAATTTTGACCAGAAAAGGTTAAAACTAACTGTGTAGCGAGGAATATTGCTATGGGACTTCTTTCAACACATGAAGCATTGGTCTGGTGGGAATATCATCATGGTAAACCCACATCAGATATCTTCAGTACGTATGAGAAGCTCAGAGCGATTCCTGATTATCTATTCGATATTTTGAGCGCGGAGATTGATGAAAAAATCAAAGATTCAAAGAAAGCGCAGAAGGAGAAAGAAAAGATACGCAGGATGCAGTTCTCAAGTGCAGCCTATGTTTCAAGGGTACTTAGCAGAGCCAAGTCAAAGATAGAGGACACTCTAAAGCAACATGCGAACAGCCATCGGCTAGATACGGAAAATGTCGATGGAGAGAAGGGAATCCTCACAGGTTTTGACTATCAGGCAAATACGAATGTGTACATTGTATTTACGCTCAAGCTCGGTGTGATCGTGTGGTACGAACACAACAATTACGGTGGCAAGCTTTGTGACGGAACACCGGTCAATCCACGAGCAAAGAGTGATGGAAAACAATGTCCGAAACTCGAAGAATGCAGAGAAACCCTTGATACTATTCTAGGAGAGTACAACCTTTCGTTGAACCCTAAGGAAGAAGAGATGTTCATGACTGAACAGTCTACCAGAATCTTCGGCAAGCTTGGTGCAAAACAACTTCCTCGCTATCAAAGAGAAACACAAGGTGATTAGAAAAATGAATGAGGAAGTAACAGCGGGATACTTTCCAGCAATGGAAGGTATGCCTAGTGGAAAGACCTTCAAGCCTTCAAAGGCTCTGAGGAACAAATACTGGTTTACGGCAATTTCGACTGCATTGGGAATTTGGCTAATAGTGTTAGCAGGATTCTATGGGATTTCATACCTGATTGCGTTAGATGATGGATGGAACCATGCAGCATTTATCAGCCAATGGCTAGGTTTTGTGAATTATTGGACCTTCATTGCAAACATGGTCTGGTTGATTCCAGCACTGGTCGGAATTACAATATATATCAGATCAATCGAGTATTCGGTAATCTCTGAGAATGGCGAGGCTTCTCCAGAGATCTATGTGCGCAAGGGTATCATCAACGTGACCAAGAAACACGTGCCTTTCAGAACGATCACAAACATCTCTTCGAGAGCAGGTATTCTCGATAGACTGTTTGGTATTGGGAATGTT
>JABCTV010000140.1 GCA_018238205.1 Candidatus Thorarchaeota archaeon | reverse complement strand
TTTCCGCCATAACTCCTCGATCATCGAATCCACCTTAAAAGAAACCCAATCACTCTTTAACAGCCTTTCCCTCACTTCCTTGCGCCAGATGAGGGAACCGTTCGTTATACTTCTCGAAGCTCAATAATGCGCTGCGCGTTCACTGCTATTGTGCTGTGATGACTGATCAGTTCCTCAATATTCAAACCAGTTGTTGCGCCATCCCTGTCTACAGCTGCAACAATCTCCTCCACAAGCACATCAACCACACGTGAATGAACCTCTTCGATAGGGGTCGTTGGTAGGAAAGAGAGGAAATGGTCGGTAAGATCACAGTCAATAAAACCATAATCCACAAGCCTCATAGCATATAGGAGATCCTGCTGCAAACGACTGTCTTTACCGAATTGCTGAGGGATGAGATGGAGGAATCTCCAGGGGTAGATGACAGTAGGCCGCTCATAAACTGCATCCCTTTTCCGAATCCATGAATGACATGTACACCCTTTGTCGTGTTTAATCAGTGGACATTTTCGACCCACAATCAGTTGATGAAAAAGAGGGGTCACATCGATTTTTTGCAGCTCATTAAAAGTAAGATCGAGCTCGTGTAGACCAGCACAGGAGCTAAGGGGGGTCAGGTCGATGAACTGGAGCTTGTTGGAAGCTAGATTAAGACTCTGTAGATTGGTGCAGGAGCTGAGGGGGGTCAGGTCGATGTTGGTTATTCTCCTTTTCGAAAGGACAATCTCACTAATATCTTCCTCGAACTCGACAACCCTTTGAGTATCTTCATTTTCTATGATAAATGCCAGCACGACAGTCATGGCGCCCTTACCCTCATCTCATTCTCAATTGCTAAAATACCAAGAAAAGGATTATGTGTGTCAAATTACTCCTCTATCCCACTCCATGCTCTGCTCCTGTTCTCAGCAAAACACCAGATGGATTCCTTCAATGCTTTACTCATATGCACTCCTGATGTTGAGGTTCCACAAGGGGAGAGGGAGTCAAGAAAACCAGTGAAATTAACTCGGTGGGGAACAGGTATAGCATCGATTCGTATGAATGCAGGTTGTTTCACCACATTCTGGACAGCTGTACTTTTCTTTCTGGTTGTCGAGGAATTTCTGCATTCCATGGGTCTTAATGAAATTCAGATTCTCAATTATGCTCATTTTGTATTTTTTCGTATAGCGATCCTCAAGCTTCTGAAGATGAACACAGGGATAATCTGCGCATTCAAAACAGAACTCGACCTCATCCTTGTAAATGAGGTCACAATACTTTTGGAGAAAGGCACATCCTTTGTTCCTAGTTCTGCATCCCGGGCAGGTATGTTTTCGCTTCGAACCACTCATGGTATAACCAAAAAATGCGACACATGTAGCGCAGTTATTTCCACAAGGGGCAATCAGCTCTGGTTTCATCACTGGCATGTATAGCAACTATTCCTATAGTCTTGTTGGAGAACAAAACCCAACAACTATTTTAGTTCTCACACAGACATCGCGCGAGAGGATCAAGATGCAACAAGACAAAATGACAACTGAAACGCAAACCCTAGTGGTTTACCCAATATCATCTGCTGTACGAGAAGCAGAGCTGTTTCTCAAGAAAGTGGAGGGTATGACGACTTCCAATGACATTCAGAAGAAATTCCTTGACGAGATCCATGCATATTGTAAAGGTGATGTTCCGCGAATCAAAGAAATAGAGAGTATAGCAGATATAGACAATGAGCAGATCAACAAGTGGCTGAAGGAACGGGGATTTCAGATAAGGCTTGAACCCTTTGGATCAGGAGGATTTGGTGTAGCAAGTGTTCTGGACCTATTAGGAAAATGGGCAATGAAGGGTAAGAAGTGGTCTGTGAAAACTGAAGATGATGAGTATTTTCCAGGAGTGAAGATGACCACCTACGGTTCGAAATTTTATCGTGTGAAAGACAATCCGAACTTCATTATTGATATTGAAACAAAGGATAGTGACCACGTTCATCTTATGATGGTAGATGAAGTTCCCACAGGTCTGGCATTATTGGACTTTGTTGAAAAGATTCACAAAGAGAAGATGACCGTTCCCTTTGAGTACGACGGGTTCGTCTTCCCAAAGATTGACCTTGATGAAGAAACAATACTGGAATGGATTCTCGGACTTCAATTTGATACACCTAATGGAGATATTCCATTCTATGTTATCGCGCAAGCTTTGCAACAGACAAAGTTGAAGATGAACGAGATCGGGTTCAGAGTGAAGAGTGCAGTTGCATTGGGAATATTGGCGGGAGCTCCACTGAAGAAGAAGGAGCCATATGTGATCAATAAACCGTTCCTAATGTGGATTACACGACCTGGACTATCGAAACCACTGTTTGTGGCATACCTGAACAAGGATGTCTGGAAAGACCCTGAAGGTCTCGATATGTAATCAAGAGTATAAATCAAAATGAAAAGAGATCATAGAGCGTGTAATCACACTCTATGAATTCTCTAACTGTAACTAAACCAGTGACTTTGCTTCATCAATCCATTTCTGGATTTGCTCAACACTGAACTTGTATCCAGCTGGAACTCTGACATCGCCTTCAGCAAGAGCATCAGTGATTTTCTGATATAGACCTTCAGCATTTGCTTCGCTTAGCGATTTGAGGTCTTCCATTCCAGTTGCAAAGACAATGGCTTCAGCATCTTCCTCAGACACTGTATCAAGCCAAGAGAATCGGCTCATGGCGATCCATCGCTCAGCCTGTTCAACATTAACATCGCAAATATTAGCAACATTCTCGGGGTCAGCTGCAAGCATTTCTGCAACTGTGGGAATTCCAGCATTACGAAGCTTCTCTCCATAAACAGGCCCAATTCCTTCTATTGATTCAATTGGAAGGTCAGTAAGAGGAGCTGCAGGTTTCTCAACTGCAGGAACGTATAATTCGGTATGCTCTTCCTTCGGTTCGGTAGGTTCAGGTGGCTTCTCTTCCTTTGGTCTTACCTTTGTTTTTTCTGGTTTCCCGAACTCGTCTGCTGTATCAAGTAGACAACCAAAAAGAAACAATACTAGAGCTACGCCAAAAACAATCAAGGAAAGATTGTAGTCAATCGGTTTCACAAATACATATGCTATGATTGCCAGGGGTATTGCGATAATGAATGCAACCACAGCTCTTTTGTCGCTAAAAATTCCCATTGTGATGGTCTCCTAACCCAATATGATAGTGATACCAGTTATCAATACACCTAGGATGAGTGTCGAACTATGAAGTAAATTCGTCCTCATCATCTGCGTCAGAAATCTCACGGTCAACAAATAGAGCCGATACGTTTTCCGATTTGTCCGGTACATCCCCGTTTGCCATTTCAATCAAGTCACCATCAATTGCGTCCATCACAATCTTGTATGCATGTGATTCCTCAATACCACACGTTGCCATTCCTTTTGCTAGATCTTCTAACTTGAAGCCGTCCCCATTCTCAAGCTGCTGTGCAGCTTCTTCGAGACATTGCATTGACTTCGGGAATGATACATCCTTAGATGTTCGGAATCGCTCAATTAGGTAACCATCGAGGAGGTCATAGAACAGCGTATCTAGAATCTTGGTCTGTTCCAAGTCCTCAACACTGGATTTTTGGTCAGCCAATAGTTCATCAAACATTGCACCCACGGCTCTACCAAATGCCTCCATTCCGATCTCTTGGAATTTAGATGGAGAACGTACTGTGATGAAAGCAACAATCAAGCTTCTTGTCGGAACTGCACTGATGATATCTGAGATTGGAATCACATTGAATTCCCAGTGTTTCTCATCCATTTCAAATTCAGACCTGAAGTGAGTGATTGCAGTGATAAAGGCTGAAACCATTGCCTCTTCAAAACCACCCTTCAGAATCTTGGAATAGACTGGCAAACCACTCGTCTTGTGAAGAACAATAATACCAAGGATGTTCGACACATCGTCAAATCTCGCCTTAACCTGATGAGCTTCAAGATTCCTTCGTTTCTTTCTTGTGTTATTAACTCTATAACCAATCACAGATCCAACAATTAAGACAATCAATAAACCGGAACCAGTTGCAATAGGAATCACTCTCAGTATTATATCGTCTGACTTTGTAAATACTGAAGTGAAAGTTCCACCTGTTAATTCGTAGTTATCTTTGAATATACGAATCTCAAGCTCGTATTCACTTGTTGA
The DNA here is from genome assembly GCA_018238205.1 of Candidatus Thorarchaeota archaeon. GTDB lineage: Archaea > Asgardarchaeota > Thorarchaeia > Thorarchaeales > Thorarchaeaceae > SMTZ1-45. Next base: position 3,723 of record JABCTV010000140.1, on the reverse strand, counting down.
TAGATAGAGTGGAAATGTGTACGTGACCCTATAGACACCAGGAATATCTGTTTCTTCCATAGTTTCGTAAGTACCAACTGGTTCTCCAATAACAGTCATTCTGAACTCAACCAGAGCTCCTTCCACGGACGTATTGGTTCCCTCTAACGTCAATGAAATTTCTATGAGGAATCCCTCACCCTCAACATGAGAACGCAGTGTAAGAAGTTCAGCCTCGACTCGAACTGGTTCAACATCAAGGATAAATTGGGCTGAACTTACCGAATACCCAACCTTTGATGCGCTGATTGTAATAGTCCACCTACCAACAGTACTTGGTTCTAGTTGAATGTAATAAATTCCTGAATCTTCATAGTATGACCAATTCAAACCTATTGATGGAATCATTTGAATTGAAATCTGTGCTCCAGTTATATTCAGATTGAAATCTGTGCGTTCATAAATGACAGCTAACTCGCTAGTTTGTAGATAGCTAATTGAATCTGATGAAAGACCTCCACCTAATTGTAATTCGGTCTGTATTCTTGAAGCTCCAAGAACAAAGCCAGCAGAGTCGCTTTGATACCCTGTAAGTTCAGCTCGAAAGACAATATCGAATGTACCAATCTCAAGAGGTGTCAATGTCAAACGGTAATATCCATCACCAATATCCTCGAAGGCGGTGTAGTCTATTGCAGTTGGGGGATTCTGGATGGAAATGTTTGCATTCTCAAGACCTACTAAATCTTCGCTCTGATAGCGCACATAAACTGTATATTCCTGATCGAAAGCAATTGTTGTGCTTGTATTTAGAACTGTCAAACTGGATGCGATTGCGGTTGCTGTAATTGTAAATCGTACAAACTGAACTTGATGATTGAGGAGTGATGCTTTCACAAGAACAGTGAATGTATTGGATGTTTGAGGTGTAAGAAGAATCGAGTAAATACCCTGACCGCCAGGGATTGTTGAGCCCCAGGATAACCCAGCTGCAGGAACAACACTCTCAATCGAAATATTAGCACCAGCCAATCCAAAATCAGAACCATTTGTGTAACTCATAGCCAATCTGTAGTCATTCCCAAAGCTTACGATTCCAGCAGTTCCATTGAATGTTGTGAAATTAGTTGAAATATCACGAACTACAAGGAAGAAGGAATCGGATGCACTCTGATAATACTGTTTGAAAGCAGCTATCGTAACAACATATGTACCTGATAACGATGCACTGAATTCAACATTATATTCACCCAAACTTTTCTCGACAAGATTCCAAGATAAGCCACCAGGTGTTCCAGAATACAAAATTGAGATAGACGCACTTTCAATTCCAATTTCATCAAAAGTCTTGTATGTGAATGTAGTATTGAAAACATCCGTTAACCCAATTTCGAAACTATTTCCACCAGGTACAACTAAACTGGTTTCTACATCATTAACTACAAGTACGAAAACTGTACTTCCCGGTTCAGAGTTCTGTTCGGTAGCAACAAATCTGATAGTGAACACACCTGCGGTGTCAGGTGTCAAAGTTACAGAGTAATTTCCTGGTTCTCCACTGACCTCTTCAACTGTAGTGTGTGCGAGACCAACTGCTGGTGCAATGCTATCAACAACAACCAATGCAGAAGGAATAGGTGTATCAGTTTGGTCCGCATATTTCAATTTGAGTGAATAGTCATCCGATATATTGACACGCGCTGAAGTGTCCCCTAATACTACTAATGAGCTTGCAATGGGTGAAACAATTAGTGTTAGTAACAATTGTTGTGATTCATGATCAGGTTTCTCGAATGTGGTATCGAGCAGATATGTTCCCGATGGTTTTGCAGATGTATCAAGAGATACGAGATAGATGCCGGGAGTAGAATCTTCGACAACGCTCCAATAACCAAGGGTCCAATTTAGATCAACGCTTACATCACTATTGTTGACAACCGGCCCCCAAGTATCGGCTCCTGAATCATATACTTCAAAGTTGAATGTCAATGATATTTCAGAACCCCATTCTGCTGAAGACCAAGGAGCATTTGGTGAATTCAATCTAGTGATATTGGTAGAGATTATTAGAATTTCACAACTCACATTATCATAATAGGGTCGTGACGCATCTACTTTGACAATGAAATTCCCAGCACCGATATCTCCAGTGTCAAGTGAAACCTCCCACCAATTCTGAACAGGATTTGCACTGAAGATGACAGTAGATATTGACCAATTTCCTGAAATCGTTGCAAGGTCATCGAGAATGTAATCTCCTGTATCATCATCAGTGTAACGAACAATCCCTGTTACAATTTGTCCAGCATCTGTTTCAATGATTTCAGGATCACCTACGAGGTTAGCAATATGATGAACCTCAAAAGATGCAATATCAAATGCTACTTCTGTTCCGTTTGTCCAAAGAACCTCGATACACCATATTCCAGCTGGAGAAGAGCCAGATGATAAAAGATGAGAATCTCCTGTGACTTGACCTGCGTCACCATCATCTAGAGTTTCTGAAGTCCATTCTCCGCCCTCTGGCAGAATCCATGTTACATTTACATTATCTACTATTGAAGGAGTTACAGTAGTTGTTCCAATTGTTACCTGTGTTCGAGTTTCATTTCCAACTCTGAACAATGTATCGTCAGACCAATCTGTAGCAACAGAATCATACTTTTGTGCCACAATCGATTTTGCGTAATTCGGAGACTCCAGTCTAATCTCCCACCAGCCAAGCCGGTCTAGAATCGAACTTGGTATATTTAGATAGCCAGCTCCGATTGTACAGTTTACCGTTAAATCTGATAAGAAGGGGTCAGAGATAGTTACATTCTCCCAATCTACTGGGAAGAGAACTATCATTTCTGGGTCTTCATAATTACCAAGGTATCCAACATAGGAATAGAATGTTAAATCAGAACTATTCCCATATTCTGCAACATATGCAACTCCAGTGCTTGCAGTATGGGTTTCCCAGCTAGAATCTGTGAATCGATGTGATTTTAGACGGGTCTTATAATTGAATGAAATACTTGTGTTCGAGCTTAATGAAACTGAAACAGGACTGGTTGTCCAGTATGATGCATTCACAATCAAAGCGGTATACGTACCTGAAAACCCGCTAAGTGCTGAAACCGTGCTTCCGATCTCAAATTGAAGTTCAACTTGCTCTGCTGTAGGAGGTGTTGCCTTTATGAACGAAACATCATCCAAATAGACTGTGATGTAAGCAGCATTACCAATACCATCTGCAATAGTATCATCATCATAGTCTAATCGTTTGTCCAAAACCAATAATTCATCTATTCGTAGCCCAATCTCAAATACAAATGAGGTAGGAGCCCCGGTCAAAGTAAGTGGAATCACACCACTATTAATCCAGACACCCCTCTGTGAAAGAGTTAGTAGGCTCATGTTCCATACAGGAGAACCATCTACGTAGACTGTAATGCTACAATTTCCTGTTATGGGTTCGCTTAGATTCTTGTCAAGGGGACCTCTCAAATAGAAGTAATCAAAATTGAGTAGAAATTCTTCAGTATAAGGAGCATTCTGAACTGTTTGTGTCCAAACAATTCGAGTGCCAGCATCATGACCGAACTCATTCTGACCTACTTTTCCACCTTGACTTTCTACAGCGATATATTGACGGCCAGAATCATCAAAAGCTGCAAGTTGCATATCATCAGCATAAGTAGAAGTATCTGTGCTATTTGCACTCCAACCCAAGGGGTAGTAATCAACGGTGCCATTGGG
>JABCTV010000026.1 GCA_018238205.1 Candidatus Thorarchaeota archaeon | reverse complement strand
CTCATCAGAAATTCAGAGGAATTCATCTGGATACACTCGGACCAGATACTTGCAAGTACCTTACCTCTAATAGATGAGGCAATGAAAAGAGGTGTAGACTTTAGAGTGATTCTTCCAAAAGAACTTGGAAGTCAAGGACCCCATCTTGAGCATTACCCGAATATTATGGGAAGACATTCTCAGACGGATAAATTCATTGAGTCGGTTCAGTTAGTACTCGTGATGTCTGAGAAGAAGGCCCTACTATCCTTTCCAACAAAGGAGGGTTGTCCAGACTATCTTGGTTTTGCTCTAACTAATGATGCGGGATTGAAATGGTGCAAAGAACTATACTTACACCTCTGGAATCAGTCAGAAACATGGGAATGATATTATAGAATTATCGTATCTCTTCATTGTACTAATTCTTTTTCTTCCGGTCTGCTCTCTTCTTCTCTCTCTCAGCTTTCTTTGCCGCTCTCTTCGCCTCTCTTTCCGCTTTCTTGGCCTCTCTCTCAGCTTTCTTTGCTTCTCGCTGCTTCTCTCTTTCAGCCTTCTTTGCCTCTCTTTCACTAGAATCTGATGCATCACCGATTTTGATTTTCCCATCTTTCATGGTAAATGAAAATCCAGTTTTCGCACTCTTGTCTTTATCATCTGTCATTTACTTTACAAACTCCTCAAAGGAATTGTCAAATGCAACTTCAGAGTAAAGTTTAGTGCTGGGCACTATAAATATATTCCATTTTCTTCGGGGAATGATATCATCGTGTTTTCTCAAAAGAGGTCTTGATATCTGAGTAGGATTTCTTGCTGAATGGACAAACCTTGATACAAAGTGAGCACGCATAATTTAGAAGGAAATACTCGAAGCACTCTGCTTGTTTTATGTTGGTAGTTTGACCAGTATCATGAACGATTGATTCATTGAGAATTGCTCTAGGGGGGCATCCACGGATACAGAGCCCACAAGAACTGCAATAATCAGCAATCCATGAATGATCATTTTGCTCAGCAAATGGTAGATTCTCGATACTGGTATAAACTGCGGCAAGTCGAACTCTTGATCCAAATTCGGGGGTGATTAAGAGACCGTGCTTTCCAACAAAACCAATTCCAGCTTTCTGAGCTAGTGGAGGAAATAGAACCAAGCCCCCTAGAGGATGGTCGGCTTGAGCACCAAAACCCTTCTCCCGTAGAAACTCAGCAATCTTGTTGGCTGCAATACCTAGTTCATCATATGTTTCAAAAACCATATTCATTGTGTCTTGGCTTGGAGCCTTGTCGATTAATTCTTGACTCATCTCCATTGCAAGGATGACTGCATTATCATAGAGCACCCCCATATGTTGAAAGATGAGGTCTCTTGGTAACTTGACAAATTCTAATGGATCAACACCGTGTGATTTTGCAAATGCTCTGAGATCGTTCAAGAACTCTATAGAAGCAACGGCAGCTGGACCTATTGGGTTCTTGTCAAGTGAATCAACTGAGAGATTGATATTTTTCATGATCGATAGCATACGTTTTGCAGGAAAGGTGTTCGGCATCACGATATCATTTCCTTCCTCCATCAGTTTCATCGCTTCGAGTTGAATTTCAAATCTTGTGGGGGACTTTGATGTTGGAAGCAACATATCAGGCATGGTGCCTAATGATCTCTGTTTTGTGAGGAGACCCTCGATTCTAGAAACGCCTAGTTTCTTGAATAATGCCATGATAATTTTCTGCTTTATTCCCAAAGCGATGGTACTCCTATTTTTTCTCCAAGACAAGGATTTTGGGTAGTTTGAGTAATATTCCCATGTTCCGGCCAGTTGTTCCGCCTTTGGTTCGAAGCTTTCTCTCACCAAAGCGATTCTTCGTAATCATCATTTTCATTGTAGAGTATTCACCATTGGTGAAGTACATCAGGTCCTCAGGATCAGAGATAATCTCCAAGTCGTACTCTTCCAACATACCCTTGTTGAGACTGTAGTTGCCTCTATCCGCGATCAAATTCACCCATAGAATGAGATCTTTTTCAACATGGAGACCCATGTTTATTCTAGCTTGGAATTCATCCAGAGTTTTGGTGTTCTTAGGATCCTTCCTTTTGTCTGCGATGACATCTTCAATCACGGTCTTGAAAGTCAAGAATAGGGTTTCTTGTGCTGCATCATCCATTGTGGTTCACTCTCGTGTTTAGTAGAACTCGGTATCAATCATACTGGCAGTTCTAACAAGTTCTTTAGCAGCATCAGTTGCTTTGAGAACCTTAGCCATGTTTCCTTGAATTTTGGATTTCCCACTGAGAAGACCACGTATTGGATCTAGTTCACCTTTAACAATCTGGATCCAAGTATCGTGAGTTGCTTCATAGGTGTATTCCACTGCAATCTTATCAGAACTGCTTGGATTTTCACCCGGTGGTACTACTTCGAATTCGTCTTCTCCAGCAATTAGTTTTACACCAGTGCACTTCCCATGAGTTAGTCCTATGAAACCCATAAGATCATGGTCTAAATTGCCGCTAGCTCGGACGATGAAAATAAAGTCGCCAGTCCACCATGACGCGGCTTTGGCATATTCCTCGTTTTTGTTGAGTGCTGCCTCGTATAGATTCAACCACTCTTCAGACATGAATTTCGGCATTGTAATCAAAATCTATTGTTTCGCCAACTTTAAAGAATTCGGTTTTGATTATCCACCCACTACAAGTGGGAAAATCGATATCTCATCTCCAGAATTCAGTATAGTATCCATTCCCTCAAGGAATTTTATCTCGCGACCGTTTAGCAAGATTGTGATATCAGAATTAATTTGGTGATTCTCATCAATCATATGCTTCTTAATTTTGGAATCCAAATAGAGTTCTTCTAGTAGGAGTGAAATTGTTGCACCTTCATCTAAATCAAACTCAATCGCCGTTTTCTTGCCTGTGAGGTCGCGAAGCTGCGCGAAGAATTTCACCGATACCTTCATTCTGCAATCTCATTATCCTTAACATACAGCACGCTTATAAAATCCGAATAAGATGTTCTTTGGAAACCACCTGAGGTCTCTGTTATGATATATGGGTACATGGGTAAAATTCTTCGAGTCAATCTAACTACCTCTACTATAACTGAAGAATTTCCAGATGAGGAAACATTACGATTGTACCTAGGGGGAGCAGGATTAGCGACAAAATATTTGTTTGATGAAACCGAGAAAGGTATTGACCCTCTTGGCCCTGAGAATATTCTCATTTTCATGACTGGGCCATTGACAGGTACACGGTCTCCGAGCACAGGACGATACAGTGTCGTGACAAAGGCACCTCTAACCAATGGGTGGGGTCAAGCTAACTCAGCTGGTTTCTGGGGAAGAGATTTCAAACGTTCTGGATTTGATGGGGTGATCTTCGAGGGCGTAGCACCAAAGCCAGTGTATCTCTTGACAGATGATGGAAAAGCAGAACTCGTAGATGCTGAGGAGATTTGGGGTAAAAACACATCTGAAACCACACGATTGCTGAAGGAAAAACACGGAAAGAAATTCAATGTCACCTGTATTGGAATAGCGGGTGAGAACCTTGTCAAGTACGCTGCAATCATGAACGACTGTGATGAGGAGAACTGGGGAAGAGCCGCTGGTCGCTGCGGTGTTGGCGCAGTAATGGGGTCAAAGAACCTCAAGGCGATTGCATCTCGGGGGACCATGAAGATTCCTGTTGCAGATGAAGAGGCATACAGGAAAGAAGCCAAGCAGCGATTTGATTGGGTGAATCAAAGCATTTTGAAAATGACCCTAGAGGTTTACGGCACAGCCACAATGGTGGATCTGGTCGGTGTCAAGGGAGGCATTCCAACAAGGAACTGGCAGACGGGTGTCTTCAAGAACGCAGAGAAAATCAATGGGACTACAATCAATGAAACAATTCTTGTGAAGAGAAAACCCTGCTTTGCCTGCCCTATTCACTGCGGGAGAATCGCTGAGATCAAATCAGGTCCATTCAAGAGTAAAGGAGAAGGACCTGAATACGAGACTCTGTGTTCTTTTGGAACAATGTGCGGAGTTGACAATCTAGAGGCAATCACTCTTGCTCATTTCCTCTGTAACGAATATGGCATTGATACAATCTCTGCAGGTAGTACCGTCGGTTTTACGATGGAGTGCTACGAGAAAGGGATTCTGAAAAGTGATGATGTTGATGGTATGGATTTCTCATGGGGCAATGCACAACTCATAGTCGACCTCGTTCACAAGATTGGCAAACGTGAAGGAATAGGAGACCTTCTTGCTGAAGGTACAATGAGGATGGCAGAAAAACTCGGACAGGGTTCTGAGAGGTTTGCTATGCACGTAAAAGGCCTTGAGCTTCCAGGATACGATAGCCGTGCAGCCAAGGTAACAGGACTTGCGTATGCTGTTGCTAACCGTGGTGGAGACCACATTACTGCATACATCGAAGGTCCTGCTTTCCTCAATATGCCATTCATGATTGTTGAAGATGCAGATATTGGAGACCCACTGAAAGAGATTCCAGAAACTTCACTGGTCGTTAAGAATTTTGAGGATGCATTTGGGATCTTCGATGCAATCGGCGGGTGCAAATTTATGGGAATGGTCCTCACTGCGGAGGATTGGGCTGGTTTGATGTCCACTTTGATGGGGTACGATTACACTGCTGATGACTTTAGAAAAACAGGGGAGCGAATTTACAATCTCGAACGTGCCTATATTATCAGAGAAGGATTTACTCGAGCAGATGACACACTTCCACCAAGATTGTTAGAAGATCCAATGCCCGAGGGTCCAGCAGAAGGTCACGTTGTTAACTTGGACGTTCTTCTGGATGCGTACTATGAATATCGAGGTTGGGATGAGAATGGCAGACCAACAAAGGAGAAGCTAGAAGAACTCGACTTAGGATGGTTAATTGATACAGTACATACGGATTCGCATGCTGACGAACACATACCTAAACAGCAGACTCAGCAGTCTACTGTAGTCAAAAAGAAAGAATCTGCAAAGTCGAAGGATGCCCTAGGGGAAAAACCTTGGCTTGAAAGCTACCAGATTGGTCCATTCAAGTTGGAGCATTCCATGGCCCCCTATCCTGAGATGAATGTGTACAAGTTCCTTGAGGATACTGCGGACAAGTTCCCAGATGTTATTGCATGTGAATACTCAGGAGAGGAGATGAAATATCCCGAATTGAAGGACAAGGTGGATAGGCTCGCGTCTGCACTGGTTGCACTTGGAGTAAAGAAAGGTGATACGGTTGCAACTGTTCTTCCATCATGTCCTGAGTTTATCATTGCAGATTATGCAGCAATGAAGATCGGGGCTATTCATGTACCCTTGAGCATTCTTCACAAAGCAGATGATTTGCAGTATGAACTCAATGAGAGCAAAACCGAGGTTGTCGTCTGCTCGTATAGACGAATCGAACGGGTCAATCAAGTGAAATCAGAAACAAAAGTGAAAACGGTCATCTATGCTCCAACAAAGCTCTTTCCAGATTACGAGTATCCAGAAATGCAACAAATCCCTGATGATAATTACCATCTAATGAGTGACCTTATTGAGAAGCATGAGCCACACACAGAAACCGTTCCAATCAATCCAAAGGAAGATATTGCGCTTCTGCCCTTTACAGGCGGTACAACAGGGCAACCCAAGGGGACCATGCTTACTCATTATAATATAACATCCAATGTCAGACAGACAGTTCACTGGATGATGGACCCACTGAAGGATGGAATCATCGGAAAGAGCGCTGCAGTTGTGTGCGTGCCAATCTTTCACGCTTATGGTCACTGGGCTGTTCATGCGTGCATCTCGTGGGGAATCAAGATTCATCTGATGGACTCGCGAGACCTCACGAAGATTGTGGAAACCATAAACCTGCATCGTCCGTTCATGGTGTTTGCTGTTCCGACCCACTATACCCTATTCTCTCAGATGGACCTTGTGAAAGCACAGATTTTCTATTTCTCAGGTGCAGCTGCACTTCCTGAGGACCTTGCAGTAGAATTCGAGGAAAAATCAGGAGTCCCAATGGGAGAAGGATATGGGGCAACAGAGACCTCAGGAGTTGCAACTATCAACATCTCTGCTCTGTCAAAGGTAACCGGCTACCTCGAAGAAACAAAGCGGGGCGTTGGCATTCCCATCCCTGATACTGATATCAAAATTGTAGACCCCGATACTGGACAGGAACTTCCCATCGGAGAACGCGGAGAGATTTGGATTCGTGGTCCCCAGACGATGCACGGATATTATCCAACTCCTGGAAGCGGTTTGAAAGATGGTTGGCTACCAATGGGAGATATTGTTGAGATCGACAATGATGGTTACTTCAAAGTAGTTGACAGGATTAAGGATATGATCAATGTTTCAGGCAACAAGGTATACAGCAGGGTAATAGATGACATCCTTCATGAGCATGAAGCAGTGGAGATTGCAGGCGTGATTGGGATTCCAGACCCTGAGAAACCTGGAAGTGAGAGAGTCAAGGCATTCATCCAACTGAAGCATGAATACAAGGGCAAGGTTTCAGAGCAGGATATCATCAATTTCCTCAAGGACAAAGTGAAACCATATGCAGTACCAAAATGGGTAGAATTCAGGGATGAACTTCCACTGACTATCGTGATGAAACTCTTCAAGAAGAAGCTCAGGGAAGAAGAACTCGCAAAAATGGTGTAAGGAAGGGGAAAAGCCCCTCCCTCCAGATTCAACAACTCGACGTAATATAGACAAGGTGATGGACTGTGCCAGGTGTTGGGTCTGAACAAACATATCCGAATCCATATGCATGATCGTTTATGGGATCATCAAGCTGAGGTTGAAACGGATTCGTAGACTTAGTCGCGTAGAACACAGCAGATACCTTATCGCTACTTTCAGTTTCTAGACAAGTTCTGAACCATGCATTCACTATCGTAAGGCTTGGATTAGTAAAGTAACCTGTCAGATACATTCCAAATCCCGTACCTGTTTTTGCAGAATTCTTACTTGATGTTGCAAAAGAGCAGACTTGATGAATTCCTTGCAGGGCCGGTCCCCATCTCTCAAATACGTTATTACCGTACTTATCTTCCCAGGCCAATGGTTTGCATGCATCAATCGCGAGAGTATCTAGATCACCGTCACCTAGTCTCAGTTCAGTAAAATTCAGAAAATGTTGATCGTGTTGGTAAGCCGTGAAACTAATACTAGTGGGACCTCCATGACTATGCAGGTATGCAATGTCTACCGCATCTATCCATTGATTATCGGTCCCACCAAAAGATGCAGCTTTGAAGTCTTCTTCCCACGCGGAAAATTCTCCCCAGTTAAATTCTTGACTGAAACCGCCTATAGTTGCCATCCAATTGTAGAAACCTTCAGTATTTTCCTCATTATTATACAAAGGACTGTTTAGATGAGATAAGCCAATCCATTCTACTCCAATTTCTCTAACGTTATCATCAAATGCGCCTGTAGGTGGGCTATATGTCATTTTATTAGTGCTAGGCATTCCACTACTTGCAGAAATGACTGGGAACAACATGAAAGCTGAAAATAGCATGATTAGAAGGGGCAATACGCGACTACCCTTCCTCTTCACTAATACGAAAGAGATGGCTATAACAAAAGCAGCAGCGGCAGCCAGCAAAACAGGATTGAAGCCGGTATTGATAGGCGGGTAATCGATAGTTACAGCGATAACATCACTATCTCTTCTGCCCTCCGAATCACAAACTACCACCGTAACCGCATGTGGTACAACTACGTCTATCTTCAAAGGTTCTGAGAGCGTTGATATTGAGAATGTACTTGCAGTGCTCAGGACATCATCGAAATCGGAGTGCCATTCATACGTATACGGTGGAGTCCCGTATTCAACTTCGCAATCAAAAGTGAGGGATTGTCCAGGTGAAGCTGTTATGCTATGAGTGGGTATGGGGCTTACAATCTCAACTTGTGGTTTGTAATCGGTACCATCGTACTCTCCTTCGTAATAAACATCATTCCCTTCATCATCAGTTTCGACACGGGATATCTCGTAAACAGGAAATAGAAAATTATTACCGTCACCTTCAACAGTGGTATATACAAGTCGATGTTCTAACACGCTACTTGCAGGGATTTGATAAACATCCAGAATAGACTCGTATTCTATGAGAGTCGCAGTAGTATGTACATCAGGTTTGACATCTCTCCATTTCCAATCGAATCCAATTTTTTCTCCGCCTTCACCAATCATAACTGATATCTGCGCGGACTCTCCTGTAATAGGAAATTCACCAATTGTAAATTCATAATTCACGTGGTACTGAAGAATCTTTGAAACGGATTCTCCTGAATCTATGTTGTATGCTATTGCAGAAGTGTTTCCAATATTTGTATGGAATGCATTTGCAGGAAACAGTCCATTTTCAGATAACCATTCATCCGCAAGTACTCGACACTCACCGGGAGTAATTTCTTCTACACTCAGAGATAAATTCCAGAGTTTATCGTTGTTTGAAAACCAGATAGATCCATCTGTTGAATCAACCTCGAGAAAGTTGTTTCCCCAGTTAACTACATAGATTCCTTCTACTTCCTCAGCTAATACATCACTAATTCCAAAGAGTGAAGATGCTAGACTCTGAGCGTATGACGCGTTCACATCAGGAATAGTCATCTCGTAAATTGGCATTTCGGTCTGTGACAGAACGAAGTCAAGTGGTTCACGAGTCACGGCGTTTGATGGTGCTGCAGCTTCATCCGTAGCTGAAACTACCAGCAATAATATCATTATTAGTAGAATAGCATCCCTTCTCAAATGTTCAATCTCCCTTGATTGTCACGCGATATCCTTTCCTTTTACAAGAATAGGAGATTTCCACAATTGTAGTCGTGACCTAAAAGTCTCACTAATCTGAATTCTACTGTGTTTCTGCTACATTCCTCTAGATGGTGCAAGAGGGGGAAAATCCCCTTCTTACTGTTTTAACAATTTGAGGTTATGTAGACATACCACTCCATATTCTCTGGTAGTGGATCTGAGCAGACATAACCAAATCCCTTCGCATGGTCGTTGATAGGATCATCCAATTGAGGTTGGAACGGATTTGTTGAGTTCGTACCATAGAACACTGCAACTTTCGCATTAGAAAGTTGATGCTCAAGGCCAGCTCTGAACCAGGATTCCATTATTGTGAGAGCTGGGAGTGGGTACAGACCTGTCATATAGAGGGCGAATTTTAATCCCATACTATGGGAGTTCTTAGCACTCGTTGCGAATCCACAGACTTGATGAATGCCCTGAAGGACAGGACCCCACAGTTCGAATACATTTAGCCCGTAATAATTATAGAATTGTAAAACATTACAGGAAGTCATTGCAAGAGTTTCAAGGTCACCATCACCCAGTTTCAAATCAGGGAAATCGGCGTATTCACCATCATGGTCAGATGTGAAAGAAATCGCGTTAGGATTACCATGTCCCGCGTAATACACTATGTCTACTGCATCAATCCACTCAGTATCATTACCATCGTTTTCAGTGGCCCGGAAATCCGATTCCCAGGCATTCCATTCACCCCAGTTGAATTCTTGACTATAACCTCCTGTTGAACCCATATGGTGGTAGAACTTTCCTGCATCGGGCTCGGAATTCTGTAGTGGTCTATCCTCATACGATAAGCCCACCCATTCAACGCCGACCTCTTTGATGCCATCATCAAATGCTCCTGATGGGGCACTGGGTCTAAATTCATGTGCGATGACAACTTGACTATATGCTGAAGTGATAGGTAAGAAAATGAATGCTGATAGGATTAGAAACAGAAAGGGAACTATAAGAGAACCTTTCTTCTTCGCTACAAATAGAAACACCACCAGAAGGGCTATTGCACCAAGAGCGATTATCACAAGATTGGGATCAATACTCATAGCAGCAGTCGAATCAATTGTGACAGCAATGATGTCATAACAATACTGATTTTCCGAGTCCCGAACAGTTAGTATTATTGGATGTGGAATACGTTCATTCTCCTTGAATACTTCTGAGAGAGTAGAAGTTGTGAAGTTCTTGGAAGTACTTAGGACACCATCATGGAGAGAGTGCCATTGATATTGATAAGGAGGTGTTCCAAAGGACACCTGACAATCGAAGGTAATTGAAACTCCTGGTTGTCTTGTGATACTACTTGAGGGCTGAATAATCCCGGTAAATGGTTGAAACTCAGTTGCATCAAACTTCAGATTCAATATAATTGGATTCCCGTCATCATCGGTTTCACTAAGAGTTACGTCATAGATAGGATAGAGGAGATCATTGTTCGAATCTTCTTCACCAGTTTCATACACCAGACTGTATGCCACTACTGAATCATCCGGGATTCCATATGTTGACAAGATTGAATCAAACTCTATGAGGACTGCATGAGCATATGGAGTTGGAGTGATGTCTCGCCAATTCCAGTCAAATCCCACAATATTTTCAGCAGGACCGGGGATACCTCCACCTTCACCAATGACGACCTTAATCCCCGCGCTCTCTTCTGCAATTGGAATATCGTCTTTCTCAAAATCATAATTGAAGTGATAATTGAGTATCTTTGAGTGCATTACGTGAGTCTCAATATTGTATATTGTAGCATTGGTTGTACCTATTCCAGTAAACCCTGCATTAGCTGGTACCAATCCCGTGTCATCGAGCCAGGCTTCAGCAATTGTCTGACACTCTCCCTCACTTGGAAGCTCGTCACCAGAGGAGATATTCCAGAGTCTATCATAATCTGCAAACCAGATCGAACCATCCGTTGAATCAACCTCAAGATAGCTGTTGCTCCAATTGACGAAATAGATACCCTCTGTTTCTTGTGCTAGTATATCATGAATACCAAATAGAGAGGACGCCAGACTCTGTACAAAAGTCTCATTGACCTCTGGTGTCACCAATTCATAGATTGGCATCTCGGTCTGAGACAGAACGAAGTTAAGTGGCTCATAATTTTCAGTATCTGTTGGAGCTGCAGCTTGATCTGAAGCTGAAACTACCAGTATGAACACCAAGAACAGTAAGAGTGCATCCCTTCTCAACTTGTCAACCTCCAATGGATGTCATGCAATATCATCCTTTCATGAAGAAAGGAGATTTGTACAATTGTAATCCTATCTTAAAAATATCCCCAATTCAATTTCCCATTGGGAGCCCTAAGTGGTTCAAGAAGGGGAAACTCCCCTTCCTGTTATTCTAACAACTGTTTGTTATGAAGACAAAGTTACCAAAGGAGCCAGGCGTTGGGTCTGTACAGACATAACCAAACCCGTACGCATGATCATTTATTGGATCATCCAATTGTGGACTTAATGGATTAGGAGACTTTGACCCATAGAATACTGCAGCTAGATGGTCACCAGGCTCAGTTTCCAAGGTGGCTCTAAACCAGGCGCTCACAATCGTCATTCCTAAATCTGTCATGTACGTAGCAAAAGCTGTACCTCTTGTAGCTGAGTTTTTGCTTCCTGTGGCAAAAGAGCAAATCTGATGAATACCTTGCAGTGACGGACCCCATCGTGCAAACACATCATCACCGTCTTTATTTTCCCATGCCAACGGACTACATGCATCAAATACGATAGAGTCGAGGTCTCCATCACCCAATCTCATATGGAGATATTCCAGTCCTTTGTCGTCATGGTTAGATGTGAAAGCCACACCATTAGGGCCTCCATGATCCTGATAGTACACGAAATCTACCGCGTCTATCCATGTTGTATCGGTCCCACTATAGGTCGAATCTTTGAAGTCTTCTTCCCAAGCACTGTACTCTCCCCAGTTGAATTCACGGCTATAACCGCCAGTGGTTGCCATCTTATTGTACCAACCTTCAATATTTGTTTCAGTGTTCCAGAGAGGTTTGCCATGCGACATACCCACCCATTCGATTCCGATCTCTTTGACGCCATCATCATAGGCACCACTAGGAACACTGGGTGTGAATTTTGGTGTGTCAGGAATTCCACTTCCTGCAGAAGCAATTGGTAGGAACAAGAAAGCTGAGAACATCATCAGAAGGAAGAACAGTATTGGAGTAATCTTCCTTCTTCTAAAGATAAACAGCCCTGCAACTAGAATAGCAACACTAGCTATTGCAGCTATTGTGATGGTTGGGTTTGGGTTGAAATCAACCGGTTCAATAAGAACAGCGACGCAATCACTAGCTCCTCTATTCTCTGCATCCCTTACCCTTACCGAGATTGCATGAGGTACGTTTACATCTATTTTCAGTACTTCTGATAGGGTTTGTGTGGAGAATGATTTAGATGTACTCAACACTCCATCAAAATCTGAGCCCCACTCATACGTATATGGTGGAGTTCCAAGTTGAACTTCGCAATCGAATGTGATTGAAGTCCCAGGCATCGAAGATATGCTACTTACAGGTAATGTAATTTCTACTTTAGGTTTGAAAAAGGTAGAGTCAAGCTGTACAATATTGTGAATTTCAAAACCGATTTCATCATCTTCTTCGATAAACTCGATCTCGTAAACTGGATAGAGAAAATTGCTATCATCTTCATCTGTAGTATAGACTATGCGATGGTCAATTATATCATCCGCTGAAATCCCGTTGGCTTCCAAGATAGATTCATACTCGATGAGTTCGTACATTGCATAAGGATCTGCTTTTGGTTCTCTCCATTTCCAATCGAAACCTGCCATCACACCACTTTCACCATACATCACGGTAATTTGTGCAGCCTCACCTGTGATGGGAAAATCACCAATCGTGAATTCGTAGTTAACATTGTACTGAAGAATCTTGGAATTATATCTATCTGCATCGATATTGTATGTAGTAGCATTTGTTAAGCCAGTACTTACATAAGATGCCTCATCGGGAAGTATTCCTTTTCCAGCTAACCAAGCATCTGCATCTCTTTTGGCGTAAGCAGCATTATAGTCTACAATACCCAATGAAACATTCCAAAGCTTGGAGTAATCTGCGTACCACATAGAACCATCTTTACTATCCATCTCGAAAGACTCAGTTCCTCGGTTTACGAAGAAAACTCCTTCAACCTCTTCAGCTACCGTATCTGAAAGCACAAAGAGTGAACGAGCCATATCTTGAACATATGATTGATTAACAGCAGGAGTAATCAGTTCGTAAATTGGCATCTCAGTTTGAGAGAGCACATAATTCGGTCTCTCAAAACTGATGGTCACATTGGTTTCTGGAACTTCTGTGGAGATTCCAGATAAAACGAATATCAACAACAGTACAAATACTACATTTCGATTCATCTATCAAACACCCCTCGTGGTTTTTGATGTCATTTCTTTTATAGAGGAATATTGATTATTAGCATCTACACTAAAAAATCACTCGAATTATTGAATAATCATTTATAGGGCTTCAAGACAACTCAATCAGGGAAAAATCGTGGAGAGAGTTGAAAACTCCAAGGAACTCCTGGTAGTTCGTTTGATAATCGGTATACCACTATTCGTGGTGATACTAATCTTAATTGTAATCCTAAATCAGCCAGGTGTTGACATCTTCGGTGAACAATTTGGGATACTTGTAGGAATTATTCTAAGTATAGGATTAGTTATATTTCTCTTGACCAGGGTAACGATTCCTTGGTCAGATTCTGATCGAAGGGATGCAGAATATTTTATTGGAGAATTGAAGCACCAAGAGAAACTCTTTGTTATTCCAACAATATGTCCAAATTGTAAAACCCCTGTTGAACTCGACCGGGTTAGATGGGAAGATGAGCATACACCGCTCTGTCAGGAATGTCAAGAAGAGATTAAATTGAAAATTATTGAGAAACCGTAGATACTCAAATACTATCACAAACGAAACACAATAATGCGGGTTTATGAACAAGTAAATCACCATGACCGAACAAATAGAGATTGAAAATCGTATATCAGACCTCTTAGAACAGCTTACACTGAAGGAGAAGTTTAAGCTTCTGGCGAGTCATGGTCGAAGGCGAATCTACACAACAGACCCTATCAACCGCCTAAAAATTCCATCCTTCAAAATGACAGATGGACCACTTGGAGCCTCATTTCACTCCAGCGGTTTGAAGAAGAATACAAGATTTCCAGCTCCAATAGGTCTCGCAGCTACTTGGAATAAAGATCTCACAAGAGAAGTTGGAGAAGCCATGGGAGAAGAGGTTCGCGCAATCGGCAGGCACATGATACTTGCTCCTGCAATGAACATTCATCGTACACCTCTTTGTGGTAGGACATTTGAGTACTTCAGCGAAGATCCTTTTCTAACAAAGGAAATAGCACTTCACTTACTGAAAGGAATCCAAAGCAAAGGTATTGGAGGGTGCTTAAAACACTACGTTGCAAACAACCAAGAAACCGATAGAGCATCCTGTAGCGCTGAAATAGATGAACGTACGCTTCATGAGATATACCTGCGAGCATTCCGAGCATTGGTGAAAGAAGGAGACCCTTGGGCCGTTATGGCGGCCTATAACAAAATCAATGGAGTTTACGCTTGTGCAAACAAGGACTTACTTCGAGATTTGTTGTTTGAAAAATGGAACTTCAATGGTATCGTAATGACAGATTGGTTCTCTACAAGGAAAGACCAGACAACAGAGGATTGTATCAACGCAGGTCTCTCACTAGAAATGCCATGGACTTTCAAGTATAAGATTAAGGCTTTGCAGAAAGCCTATGATGCTGGTGGTTTCGATGATGAAACACTGGATGATCTTGTTCGAAGGAATCTACGTGTGATGATGCTGACCGGGGCAATCAGTAATTCAGAATTACCAAAAGGTGCTCGTAACACCACTCATCATCAGAACCTAGCCCGTCGAGCAGCAGAAGAAGGAATGGTGCTTCTAAAGAATAAAAGAGGCCTCCTTCCTCTCGATTTCGAATCCATAGACAAAATTGCACTACTTGGACCTAATTTGAAAAAGAAGTTCGGTGGATTCTTGAAAGGCGGATCTTCAGGAGTGAAGCCACCATACGAGATAACACCCTTTGCAGGAATGAAAGAAAAATGCAAAGGCAAGATCAAGATAGTCAATGATGCTTCGCAGGCAGATTTGGCCATAGTATTCGCAGGTCTTGATAATAGTAAAGGCGGGGACTCTGAATTTCAGGATAGAACTTCATTGAATCTACCCGCAGACCAGATTGCATTGATCAATCAGACCATTGCCACAAATCCAAACACGATTGTTGTACTGATAGCAGGGAGTCCGCTGGCTATGGATGTTTGGCTGGACAAAGTACCAGTGGTTTTGCAGGCTTGGTACCCCGGAATGGAAGGAGGTCGTGCAATTGCCAACATCTTGTTCGGTGATGCTAATCCTTCAGGAAAGCTCCCGTTGACATTCCCCAAGAAGCTCTCAGATTCCCCAGCTCACAGTACAGGAGATCCAAGGAACTTTCCTGGTGATGAAGAAAAACGTGTATTCTATGATGAAGGAATCTTTGTTGGATACCGATGGTTTGATGAGAAAAATATCGAGCCACTCTTCCCCTTTGGGTTCGGTAAATCCTACACCACCTTTGAGTTCGGAGATGTCCACCCTACTAAATCCAATCTCCGTCAAATAGATGACATGCTTTCCATCGAGGTAAGTATCACTAATACTGGGGACCTTGAAGGAGCAGAAGTTGTGCAGGTATATGCTCATGACTTTCAATCATCAGTTAAACGACCGCCACGAGAATTAGTAGGGTTCGAGAAGGTTCACCTAAGACGTGGTGAGAGTAAATCAGTTCATATTCTGATTAAAGCAGAGGACCTGGCATTCTATGATGTTACAAAGCATGACTGGACAGTCGAACCTGGAGATTTCAAATTCCTCATAGGCAACTCATCAAGGGATATTCATCTTGATGCAGATTTTTCATTTGGTTGAAAGATAACTGATTTCAAAAATCAAAAAATGATTTAAGAAACCTAGTCGTTACAATATGATTAGGGATATTTCTCGTGGGAAGAATTACGTCTTACTTTGGGTTAGAGAATGCAAAACCAGAAGTTGTAAGACTTTCAAAGATTTATACATCACTCTCAACTCTTATGCAAATTGCCTTCGTAATCAGCACTACATTCTACCTCATTTTTGTAGCTGAAGCCTTGGGAAATAATGACTACCTCGTTGGCATGACCTATGTTGGAATACTCGTGATTATTCAAATGGTAGTGCAAACTCTTTTTGATTATCCAACAGGCGTAATTGGAGATTGGCTCGGGCAGCGATATATCATAGCAACTGCATTTGTAACATACGCTGTTGCATTCTACCTGGTTTCATTGGTTACAACAGCATCTCCATTCCTACTACTTGTTATCATCTATGCTTTGATGGGATTTGCTGGATCTCAACAGAGCGGCGCTCTTGGAAGCTGGTTTGATAGCAACTGGAAAGTAGCTATGGTTGAAGATGAGGGTCGAAAACAATATGGTGTTTTTCTTGGCAAGCTTGGAATGATAGGATGGTTGACAAATACGCTCGTCTTGATTCCTGGAGGTCTTCTCGCCACAATCTTTGGAAGACCTTGGGTGTTTCAATTGCAAGCAATATTGTGTATCATAATTGCATTTGCATCATTAAAATTGGTCAAGAACCTTCCAGAAACAGATGAACTCACACAGACCAGACCAACAATGGATGAGTATTTTTCATTGCTCAGGGAAGGATTGCAATATCTCTTTACCAGTCAATATGTCAAGTATCTAATTCTTGGGTCTATGCTTGTGAATAGCTGCATAGCAGTATGGGCAAATCTAATTCTATTTCCATTATACTATGACTATCTAATAACCGATGTTGCTGTTGCAAGCTTTCGAACAATAGTAATGGTCCCATTGGTCTTTTACGCAGAGAGATCTGGTGTATGGGCTAAGAAATACGAGCCGAAGAAATGGATTCCGCGCTTTCGCCTATTCCAATCTGCAGGTGCCGTGTTCTTCTGGATTTTTGCATTGATTATGATATTATTCCCAATACCGCCTCCAACCTCCCCAATGATTGATTATACATTGCCAGGAACAGACATCTTGATTCTCCGTGTTCCCATTGATTCAATTCTTCCAGTAGCACTAATGATTCTCGTCTTTTTTGTATTAGGGATTTTCTTTCAATTGGCTGGTGTTCTTACGTCAAGGGTGTTTGTTGATGCAATCCCTAACCGGGTACGAAACGGAGTGTATTCTTTATTTCCTACTATTGTATTGCTAATGAGTATCCCCCAAATTGCATTCTTTGGTTGGCTCCTCTCAGTAGCTCCTATTTCCCTGACACTGGTTCTTTGCGGAATCATATCAACCACAGGTGTTCTTATAATTCACAAGGGGCTTCAGTTTCCCCATCCCAGTGAGATAGAAAACAATCTCTCTGAAACTCAAGATGTTGAAGATGACATGTTAGATACACAATCTGAAGATTCTGAAATATAGTGAAATCCTGAAACAGCGCAACCAGTAATAGATTCAATATTGGAGATATCAGTGGAGGATTAACCTACCTCCACTTGATACCTTGGGCAGAAAACTATTCCTTAGCAATATAATAGGAATATCCGAATAGAACAAGGAATAGAACTGGTAGTCCTGCTAGTGCCCAACCAATCATTGGTGCAGTGGGTTCAGTCAGCATGAACCAGATCATAGCAATAGTTCCAAGAATGCCATAGACAATCTCACCAATCACGATAATCTCAACTTTCTCATAAGAATCTGCTTTGAATCCTAAAAGAGAAGTTACTCCTAGAGCAATCATAAGTGACGCCATGACACGATCTACCGATGGGTCGTAATAGGGCCAACCTACCAAGTCAACCCATGTATTAGGAGCAATGAAAAACCAAGCTCCGAGCACAAAAGCCACAATCATGTGGATGATGAAAGTATACTTTAGAACAGTTGGAATCTCCATACGCGAATTACCTCCTCATTGATTATCATTTAATCAATTGAGGGTTAATAGTTCGTTGACCTTGTATAAGTGACTTTCGAGAGTTCGGTCCGCTTTTGAAAAAACACAAATGGATAATTGCCTACTATTTCTCGAGAGCAATATAATGAGTTCAAACAATACATGTGTTAAGGGACTGGTGCGTCAGTACCAATCAAGTTGGAAGATGCTCAGAACAGCCATAGAGAATGTTCCCGATGAAAAATGGCACAGTGGTTCAGAGGGTTGGTTCTTCTCCCTGAATGCGTATCATATTGTAGAAACAATGGAATTTTACATAAATGAAAGCCCAGATGGATGGAAGTGGGGTGACCGAGCAGGATTTGATTGGGACACTGTTGAGGATAAAGAGAAGGATGTCTTGCCCAAGATTACAAAGGAGCTCGTGATAACATATCTTGATGAAATGGAGGAACGAGTCACAAAGACAATCAATTCAATGGATAGCGAGAAACTAGATTCGAAAGATGGATTTCACTGGTTTGAATCGGTCCTTGAGAAGCTGTTGTACCTACTTCGTCACAATATGCATCATGTAGGCGAGCTAAGTCGAACCCTGAGAGATTGGGGATGTAAGAGATCTAAGTGGGTTTGATAGACCTAGATGGTCTTCTCAAGATGTATCAAGTGGCAATTCATCTTGAAGCCAGCCTTTTCGTACATCCTGATTGCATTTTGATTTGCAGATGGAGTCCCCACTGCAGCATATTCACAACCATGGCTCTTCATTGATTTGAAAAGTTCTGACACAAGAAACACACCAATACCAAGGCGTCGGTGCTCAGGAAAAACACCAAAAGGACCAAGAATGCCAGTAACTGGTTTTATCTTCGATTCTGGAATGAAGCCGCCGATGAAACCTGCAGGTTCACCATCAACTAATGCAACTTTCCAGAACTCATCAGGAGAACGACCCATACTGCCTCCCAAGATGGACTTAAAGACAGCTACTGCAGTACCGTACTCTGTGACCGAGCTATCAAAACCGTGTATCTCTAGATCCTCAGGAGTTGATCCATATGCCCGGATACAATATTCCCCGATTTTCTCGGGTATTGTTCCTTGATTCGGGTCTATTGAGATATTCTCCGGCATGGATGGGGAAGCGGGAATATCATCAAGTCTTGTAACGAGATCGACACCATCTGGTTGGTAACGAGCGAAACCCGATTGTTTATACAATTCAAGAAGGTGCTGTGCTACTTTGGGATTTTCTACCGGGTGCTTAATGATGACCTTTGTGCGTTCGACTCCTTTTCCAGAGAGATAATCTAGAGCATACCTCAATAATGCATCATGGATTTCCCTGTCACCTGTGGTCTGCAATACCGTAGGCTCCCATCGTCTCATACTTGCTTCTTTTCCATGGTGCCTAAATCCAAATACTCCTACAACTTTGTTGTCTTGATGAGCCTCTAAGAAAACTCTACCGGCTTTTCCAAAATCGGTTTCCATATCATCCAGTTCTTCGTCCTTATGCCAGTCAAAGACAGGGTCTTCTTTGTACCAGTAGAAATCTTCCATGCATTGATTCCAAACTGACTTGTAAGCTGACCAATCCGCACTCTCAACGATCTTCACTTGAAAACACTCCTCAAGATACGTTGAGTAAATTATAGGTTTCTAAGTTCATAAAAGTTCGCAAAGTCCTCATGGTTACCCTTATGAGAGTAGTTTACCTTTGTGAGAACGAGGAGCAATGAGAATCAAGGCAGTTCTACGGGATTCGGAAATTTTGCAAATGGAAGCAGGATCGAAAGAGCGAGTTCTAGCTGGTGCAAAGAAGAATATGGACCGAGCTATTAACTGGCCTAGTCTGCTCAAAGTTATGGGCTTATCATTTGAAGACAGGCTCACCATGCTCGAGATTCTTACAGATACCAAAATCCACATTTGGTTGATGACCGATGCGGACCAACATATCATCTACTTGTCCCATGGAAAAGAAACTCCTGTTGAAGCGGGCTATCAATGGCAATAGTGGCAATACTTGCAGACGCATTTTTATAGAAAGTCACAATTTCACAGGTGGGTAGTGACAATGCTCAAAGTACACAACACGCTAACCAGACAGAAGGAAGAATTCGTACCACTTGATGGAAACAATGTACGCATGTATGTCTGTGGTCCCACGGTTTACGATTATCCCCACATTGGTAACGCAAGGTCCTTCGCAGTCTTCGATACCATCCGTAGATATCTGGAGTATCTGGGTTACCGTGTTCGGTACATCACTAACTTCACTGATATTGACGACAAGATGATCAACCGAGCCAACGAAGAAGGCACATCCATTGGTGAACTAGCTTCAAAATTCATCGCAGAGTATCACATGATAGCAAAGCAGCTTAATCTAAAACCTGCTACTGTCAATCCCCGTGCCACTGAGCACATGGACGACATCATCGAGATGGTCGAGATGATCATCAAGAATGGTAAGGGCTATGTTGTTGATGGCGACGTCTACTTTGATGTGAGTGAGTGGAAAGCATATGGGGCTTTGTCTAAGATACCTCTCGATGATCTCTCCGCTGGTGCACGGGTCGATGTTAGCGATAAGAAACAGGACCCACGTGACTTTGTACTCTGGAAAGCTGAAAAACCAGGAGAACCATCATGGGAGAGTCCATGGGGTAAAGGTAGACCTGGCTGGCATGCTGAATGTTCAGTAATGGGAAGACACTATCTCGGACTTCCATTCGATATCCACGGTGGTGGACAAGACCTAATCTTCCCGCATCACGAAAATGAAGTGGCTCAGTCATCCGCTGCATACGGCATTGACACTCCAGTGAAATACTGGTTGCACAACGGTTTCCTCACTCTCGACAGTGAGAAGATGTCAAAGTCTGAACAGAATTTTTCAACAGCCAGAGAGGTTCTTGATAACTACGACCATCAAGCTGTTCGACTTTACCTGATCTCAGGACAGTACGGTCAGCCGCTCGATTACAACGATGGTGCTCTTGAACAAGCTAACCAGTCGTTAGAACGAATCAAGAACGCTGTCGATACTGTAAAGGGGCGTATCTCAATTCTTGAACGGACGGGAAGCCGCGAGTCTAAAGCAGATAAGAAACTTGGAGAAGCGTCAAAGAAAGTAAGAGCTGGCTTTGAAACTTCAATGAATGACGACTTCAATACACCAGGAGCACTTGCTGAGATCTTCACCTTCATTCGGGAAATCAACACGCACACCAAGGATGTTGGAGGAGCTGCAGTTCTCAGAGAAGCACTATCGGTTCTATCAGAGCTTGTTGGTATTCTTGGGATCGACCTTGAGGCAAGCGATACTGCAGAGGACTCTGGAGCATCTGCTGAAGCTCTCAAGGGTGTCGTGGAGTTCCTTCTAGATCTTCGTGAGGAAGCTCGCAAAGCAAAGGATTTTGCAAAATCAGACCAGATTCGAGACCGTCTTGGTCAACTCGGAATAACAATCGCGGACACCAAGGACGGGCCAACGTGGAAGATGGGTTAGCCAGACATAATAGACAGTAGAACTGTTAGTTAGTTTCACTCCATCGAGGGATGATAGTACATGCCGAAAGATGAAGGATGTACTTGACGGCTTGCAAGGGTCAGATGGAGTCAACACCTTAACTGTCTTTTAGTGAATTAAAGTACTTCAATTCAGTTGACTCTCGGTGAGAGGTTCGGGATTGCTCAAGAATCGTGCTCACTAATTTCTTGCTATATCTTCCATTGAGATATTGTACGGGGACAGAATATAGAGCATTGACAGAATGATGAATACCAGCCATAGGCCCGACTGGAAGAGCGCACAAAAGATGAAGGTGTCAACAGGATTCGCTATCACTAGCATCGCTTCGTAGCCGGGTCCATACGGGATTGGGAACAAGGACCCTGGAGGCGCGCTGCCCCACCAAACGTCATTTACTGGGTCAACATACAGAAACATTGCAGCAGTCGACATCCATAGAATATAGACGATAAAGAAAATGAGAACAGCACTGATTCTCAATCGTTTCTGGGTCATTTCCCTTCTTGCTAATCGAATTCGCGACTTGGAGCCCATCTTCCGAAACTATCCAACAACTTCCATTAACCAATTAGTGATTTTATTTGCTAATAATGTTTGAGCCCATAGGTCGAAGGAAGATTTCGATAATCTAAATCGAATAATGAAAGACCTGGAACAGATGAGGGTCTCCGCAAAGGACAATGATGACGCGGTCAGAAAATGGATTGAGGAGTTTCGAAGACGACTTATCAGAGCGGGCCTAAGCAAATGACTGATCCAGAAGGCCTCAGAGAAGGACTGGTCCTCAACCACTGTCCAGCGCGGGACATTCCTTCGATTTTTCGAAAGTACCTTCTGCAATTATCAAGAGCACCGCTGGGCTGGACACAACAGGAGATAGCTGACAAGGTTGGCCAGACCAAACCACGATAACAAAACAAACTCACTGCTGGAGAGTCTTATTATGACTCTCTAGCCTAAACCTTCTACTTCTAAGCACTTTCGAGAATATTGCGCCGCTACGATTGTTTATATACGTTCGGTAATATTTTACCAATATTCTGTAAACAATTACCAAAGGAAAAGGTTGGAAAAATGGCACGGAATGATGTGGTTATTAGAACGGAACAATTGAGCAAGATCTTTGGCTCTATTCAAGCAGTTAGGAATTTGGACCTCGAAGTCTTCGCAGGAAGTCGATTCGGATTTTTAGGTCCCAACGGTGCGGGCAAGACAACAACAGTTCGGATTCTGTCAGGATTGTTAAAACAGACAAGTGGCAGTGCTACAGTCTGCGGATTTGATGTGAGAAAGCAACGGAATGATATCAAGGCGATTACAGGTCTCCTACCGGAATCACCTGGATTATATTCCAAGCTCTCTGCAGTTGAGTTCCTTGAGTTCATTGGAGCATTAAATAATCTCAGTGGTGAGTCGGTTCATAGAAGAATTGATGCTTTGCTGGGAATGTTGGGACTAGAGGGTCGACGGAACGATCTCTTAGAATCGTATTCATCTGGAATGAAGCAGAAGGTGCTTGTCGCCTCAACACTTCTTCATGAACCTAAAATGGTCTTCTTAGACGAACCAACTTCGAGACTTGATCCTTCAGCTAGTGCTTTGGTCAAGGATTTGATACTGGTTCTTGCAGAAGAAACTGAAACGACTTTCTTCATCTGTACTCATATGACTAACTTCGCAGAAGATACATGTGATATCATAGGAATTCTCAATGAAGGGGCATTAACAACTCTAGGTTCACCTCAAGATATCATCGACCAGCTTGGAGCAAGCGATCTAGAAGAAGCATATCTCAAGATTGTAGGCGGTCAGATTGATAGAGAGAAACTCCTGAGCTGGAGGCAGTAAGTTGGCAGGAACATGGTGGCCCATAGCGAAAGCCGAATTCCTCGTCAGAACAGTCAAACTCCACAGAGCACGTAAGATACTATACCCGCTATTAGCTGGATTTTGTCTTCTCTTCGTCCTATTTGCGACTCCAAATATCGTAACATTCTTTCTTGGCGAGTTTGGGGCAGGTGTCGACTTATTCCTGGCGACCTCACTTCCGGGGTTGATGAGAACAATCGTGCTTGTCATCTGGTTAGTTGTTCTTATCATTCCAATATCCAATAGTTTAGAGAATGTTAAAACAGATCAGTGGGATATCCTCTTCAGCAACAATGTAAAGACCCGAGATATTTTGTTAGGGACCTATGTAGGAAAATTACCCATCTATGGTCTTCTAGGTCTAGTTCTCTCTTCGATCATTGTCGTACCATTTGTTCTCATTTACAATGTTTCGATCATTGGTCAGTTGTTGATGTACTCAATTACAATTCTTTTCGCAATCACAACTATTTGGCTCTCGAACGTTATCAGTACAGCCCTACACGCCAAAATCGGACAATCTCCGAGAGGCGATGATATTGCAAAAGCTCTTAGCTGGGCACTGGTACCAATAATCGCGATACCTGCAATGGGTGCGATGTATTGGACTGGAGAAATCACAGCATTGATGGGGCTTGAGATTTCAATGATTCTTCCATCAACTTGGGCGGCGGATCTTCTCACCTGGATAGCAATCACTACGAGTTCCCTGCCACCATCGTCAATATTCAATCTTCAGGCATACTGGTTCCAAGTCAGTCCAATCATTAGTCTACTGTTATTCAGTGGATTTTCAATCGCCATCTATGTGGTTGGATTCAAAAGTGCGGATAGACTCTTTTCATTAGGTTCTGGTCTTGGATCAAATAAGGTGATTACGGTTGGTCCAGAGAACATTGTAATCAGAGGAGTGCGTAGGCTTTTTGGAGCCAAGTTTGGAGTGATTATGGTTACTTCGTTAAAGGACTTCACGCGCAAACTTCAGAATGTTGCAAAGATTTCGTATGCATTATTTTTGGCTCTCTTCATACCATTAGTCCTAGCATTCGGTCCCCTCACCAATGTTGTACGAGACCCAATCTTCATCCCAATGATGACTTGCCTCACAATTGGAATGATGTTAGGAATTCTTGGAGGGGTGATCTTCGGAGGAATAGGTTTGTTAGATAGCCAAGATCAACTCTGGATACTCAAGGGCGCACCACGGGGAGTTCCTAAATTCATTGCAGCTAGAGTCATTTCATACATGATGCTGGGCAGTATCTTAGCTGTTATCCCTTCAGTTTTCTCAGGGATTATACTGGGGCTTCCTACGTCAACTATCGGGGTCGTTGTACTTTATGTCTTTTCGATAATATTAGGAGGAATATTCATTGGTATTGGTATCACTGCGTTTAATCCTTCATACAGCGATTCATCGAGTAGTGCATTCGTCATTAACACAATTGCAACGATTTTCGTAACGATTATAGCTCTAATTGTAGGATTGATTCCTGCAATAACTATGGCGATTGAGCAGGGAGTAATTGAACCAGCACTAACTCTTGCTGCAATTCCAGCACCACTCATAGGTCTCATCATTCTATTTGCTGGGACTATCAAGCTCAATATCTCGGAGGTTGTGTAAGTAATGAAATCTACAAAAATTACCCTAGTACTATTGCTATTGCTGGTCATGTCACCAGTGGGAATGAATGAATCAATTGAAGCCTCAGAACCAATCGGTGTTTCCCAGATAAGTCAAACCACAAATGGTACTTATCTTTCGGAGGTCCCTTATGTCTGGCAAGAAGTGAATGGTTACTGCATGTCTGCTGCGCTTTCCATGGTGCTTCAAGGTATGGGGATGGACATAGAAATGTTCGATCTCTTTGCTGCAATGGGCACGGGATTCTCAGCACTGTACATAGGTTACGATAATACAAGAATGTTCTATCCAGGTGTGCTCGTTCGACAGCCATCATACTTCAATTTCTTCAGTGAACTCTATGGAGTTGATTTGACTGTCTATCTTGATTCAAGCTCAGACTTCGGTGGTGGTGCAGCTTATTCTTATGAGAGAGTAAATGTGGATTACATTGATTTCTCAAATACGACGACAAGTCCGTTCGATGTTCTTAAAGGATCAATCGACGCAGGTATTCCCCTCGCAGTTTCTGTTGACATTTACTATATGCCTCCAGATGACTATGATATTTTCAGACAATACTCAGCCCCATTATCTTCTACTGGAATTGGTCATGCGGTAACCATAGTTGGGTATAATGATGCAACTCGCCAGGTCTATATTCAGGATCCTGGTGTTGGTGTTATTGATAATAGGGGATATCCAGATGATGGTCGATGGAACTATACTATGTCCTACTTTGAATTTAACCGAGCTTGGGAAAGTTCAGGGTACTACACTTTGAAACTAGCACCAGGTTTAGGTCCAGCGCAGGATTTTGAAGAGAAACTTGGAGATTATATCTGTAAGAGTCTTCGTGGAGACCGTGCATCATACCTCCCAGGATTAGAGAATTACTATTTCCTGAGTCCAGGCAAGGACGCGTTCAGTGGAATGGCTCTTGATTTGACTGTTGAATGCATAGCGGATTATGCTAGATACTTCACCGAAGTAAACAAACCTGATGCATTATTACGAATGGGACATATTATCGAGTTGTTCTTGACAACTCACTACTACTCATACAAAACTGCATTGGAATCACTTCCAGACATACTTACTGGAGTGAATCTTCAAGTCTTCCTTGATACCGCGAATGATGCTCTACCACATTTTGAAGCACTCAGTCATAATGCTTCAATCAATAGTGGCGTTCAGGTAGAATTTCGTGATAGTCTAATCTTCAGTTGCTTTGAGGAGATTGCATTAGACTTTGATTCCTCAGGAAACCTTGAAGGGTCAATTTCGCAACATCAAGAAGAATTGGATGAGATACGTACACATCTCTTCGCGATTGCAGATGCTTGGGATGATGCGGCTGATGCTCTTGAGGTTGCTTTAGACTTGC
>JABCTV010000025.1 GCA_018238205.1 Candidatus Thorarchaeota archaeon | reverse complement strand
TGTTTATCACTAGTATTAATGTTGTATGGATCACAATATTCACTTTGACTTCATATTTAAATACACATTTTTCACATATATTTAATTAGTATGATATGCATCTATCACTACTAGCATATGTAGAATATTTTCATTATATGCTTGCATAAAATTCCAATTTAATGAGTTGATATCGTTGGAAATACAAGAAGTGAAACCAATTCCGAGTAATGAAATCAAACATACTGAGGGTGGAAACTCAATCTCTAGATACAAAATTGAGCAGTATCCTCCCCGCGAACTTCCGTACACTACAAAATCCATTTGCCCTGAGTGCCAATTACAGGATGGCGTTACAAATGTAATTGACGCCACACTTTATGAAGAGAATGGAAAAGTCATGTACAAAAAAACATGCGATAAACATGGCGAGTTCATTGAAATCTATTGGGGTGATGTAAAGATATGGAAACGAGCTATGTCTTATTGGTACAAGACAATTGGTATTGACAATCCCCAAACAGAGGTAAACAAGGGGTGTCCTTTTGATTGTGGTCTATGTACAAATCATAAATCACATACCGCTCTAGCATTACTTGATGTTACTAACCGGTGTAACATTCGTTGCCCTATCTGTTTCGCATTAGCAGCTGATAAGGACTCTAAAGTCTATGAGCCTACGCCGGATGAGGTTCTTGAGATGATGAAGAACTTACGGAGAAATATGCCAGTACCAACACCAGCTATTCAGTTTGCAGGTGGAGAACCAACCGTCAACAAAAATCTCCCTCAATATATCAAATGGGCGATAGATTTAGGTTTCAGTGGTGTAATGGTTGCGACTAATGGAATCCGGCTCAGTAAGAGTAAGGAGTATTTCCAGGAGCTTATAGATTCTGGTCTTTCGACATTATACCTGTCATATGATGGCTCGACTTCTGAACCTTTTATTGTAGCACGAGGATATGACATGAAACCCATAAAGGACAAAGTAATCCAGAACGCTCGCGAATTAGGTTTCAAATCTATCGTCATGGTACCAACTGTTATTGGCGGCTTGAATGATAATCAAGTTGGTGATCTTATAGATATTGCAGTGAAAAATCGTGATGTCGTCAGGGGTGTCAATTTCCAGCCTGTTAGTATTACCGGCCGTATTGATTATGAGAAGCGTAAAGAGATGCGAATTACTATCCCTGATCTTATCAACGACATTGATGAACAAACAAATGGTCGAATTAAACCCGATGATTGGTACACTGTACCAGCCATGGCCCCAATTGGAAGGGCTCTAGGTCTCATGGGCGGGCACCCTCAATTGGAACTGGGCTGTCATGCTGCATGTGGGATGTCTACATTCATTTTCGTCAACGACGATGGTGAATATGAACCGATAACCAATGTAATTGATATTGACAAATTTATCGAAATTGCAGTTCAAATATCCAACCTATATGCTGAGGGCAAGAGAGATGCTAGTACGAGAGCCAAGTTAAAACTGGCTGCCTTGGTTCGACATTTCAAAAAGAAAAGTTTGCTCAAACATTTACTTACTTTATTCTTGAAGAAAGCTGAGTATAAAAATCTTGCAAATTTCATGCAGAATGTCATAATGATTGGAACTATGCATTTTATGGATGCTTACAATATGGACTTAGAACGAGTACAACATTGTCCAATCAACTACGCGATTCCGGATGGTAGGATTATTCCTTTCTGCACTTACAACTCAATTCATCGACAAGATGTGGAATCCAAATTTGGTATGACATTTGATGAGTGGCGCGATAGTCACAAACCTACTAAGATGGAAGAGGAAACAATAACCAAACCGGAATTCGATGGGACAAAGCACTGATAATCATACGTTGGTCTATCGCTTATTCAATATTCAAGATAGAACGGACATTCAAAAGATGTAAAATCAGGTTTGTACATGGAAAATCCATGCATGTTGCGAAAAAGTTTGATCTTGAGTCCCTGATGACAATACCTGAAATGAGCAGAGTGCTTCTGTCTCCTGAAAAGAAACATTTTGCATTGGCGGTTAACCGAATTCAAGAGAATTACGATGTCTTCCTTGGGAGTATTCAAAGAGATACTGAAATGGTTCCGCTCACAAGGACTCCCGAAGCGACAATTCTAACTGATTGGGCTTCAGATTCAAAGTCCATCCTTGTAGCAGAAGATATTGCAAGAAATGAACGGGTGACTCTGTATAGAGTCTTTATCGATACTCCTTTTGAAATGCTACCGCTAACTCCAAAGGAACCAGACCACTTTATGCAGGGCGGTCTATTTAGTCCACAAGGGGACTTCATTGCATATGCGGTAAATTATGATTATGATAGAAAGAAAGAAACAGAAACTTTCCGTGTAGTTGTTCAGGACTTAGAATCTGGAAGTAAAACTGTAGTTGCACGACCTGACAAGCCTTCCTTCACTAGAATATCAATAGACCCTAAGGGTAAGTATGTTCTATACACTCGATCTGACGAGGATCCATCAGGAGAACAATGTTGGATTGCATCAAGTGATGGAAATGAGGATAGGGAAATTCTGAACTTTGGACCCAAAGCTAAAGTTTCAGCAGACTGGACTAATGATGGACGTGTCGCATTTGCTACTGACACGATTGATGGAGAACGCTATGACTCGTTTGCAATTGGTCTCTACAATCCTTTGAGTGGGAAGACCGATTGGTTGGCTGTTCCACAAGAAGGAGAACCTTATGATCGTATTCGTATTCCGAAACATAGTAATCATATAGTGATGGTACAAGAACGTGAAGGTCGGAGTAAATCGTACATCTATGATCTCGAGCATGAAACAATTACAAATGCTACTCCACTCCGTGGCAATCTTATGCCTATATCTCCAATTAGTCAGACAGAATGGCTTGGAGTATATTATAGTTCGACAAGTCCTATGAATCTGGTGAAATTCAATCCCTTCAAACCAGATACTAAGCAGTTTGAGTATCTCACCGATATGCTCCGAGGAAGCGGTATCTCTGAAGCGGAATTAACTAATGCTCAGGACTTTAGATGGATTTCTATCGACAATACAATGATTCATGGATGGCTCTACCAACCTTCAAAATCTAACGGGAAGACGATTGTCCACATTCACGGTGGCCCTACGTTTCATTCTCGAGAAATCCTCAATATTGATATACAATATTTCTGTTCTCTTGGATTCAATGTCCTTGATCCAAACTATCGCGGATCCACAGGTTATGGGGTCAATTTCAAAGAACTAATTAAGAAAGATGGATGGGGCGGGAGCGATAGTGAGGATGTTCGAACTGGTATTCAGTCATTGATTGAGAAGGAGATATCTACTCCTGGAAGTGTTGGAATTTATGGAACTAGCTATGGTGGTTACGTGAGCTGGAATGCTATAGTCCATTTCCCAGTGGAGATAGTGGCAGCAGCTGCTCCAATCTGTGGCATGACCGATCTTGTTGTAGATTATGAAACAACAAGACCTGACCTCAGACCCTACTCTGAAGAAATGCTAGGTGGGTCTCCAACAGATGTGCCTGAAATTTATCATGAGAGGTCTCCAATTAACCATGTCCAAAATATCAAAGGAAATCTACTCATTATTCAAGGTCTAAGAGACCCCAATGTAACAAAGGCTAACGTATCTGCGGTTGAAAAGAAGTTAGAAGAACATAAAATCAAGTATGAGAAACTTGTGTTTGACGACGAAGGACATGGAATCATACGTGAAGAGAATGTGAAAATTCTTCTCAAAAGGTTAGCAGATTTCTTTGATTCTTCTTTGTGAGTAGTCTACAGAAAGAGGTCTTCTGATTCAGTTCGTAGAATCTCATTAACAGTACTTGTTTGTGTATCAAAATTTACACCTCTAACAATTGCTATCGGAACTTTTTCATCTGCTTGCCCCATTACTAACTCTGCACTGGCTGCAATTTCATCAGCAATACAAACGAGGGAAGAACGAAGTGCTTTACCGTGAATGTCCAATCTACCTTTGTTCTTGATAAAAGGGGACATGCCTGCTACACCTATTGCTAGATTGACGGCTCCTTTTCGCCAAGGTCTGCCTTGTGTATCAGTGATAATTACTGGGATTTTGAAACCAGCAGTTTGAGAAATAGCCTCATGGATTTTGGTTGCTGAAGTATCTGAATTTCTAGGAAGAGCAACGATTGTACCTATTGGAGCATTGCTCTCATCTACACCTGAAAAATCAGTAATCATACCTTGCTTTGTCCTAGTGATAAGTACGGGTTCTTCACGTATGATCTCAGTTGCTTCTCTTAATGCAATCTCCACTCGATATTCTGAATAGTCCCCTTCAGATGCTATCTGACGTGCTTTCTCTGATGGCGTAATTTCTGATAAATTGTACACACTTCCTTCAACAACTGAAACAATGGTGTGCGACACTACTAGAATATCTCCTTGAATGAAATCTATTCTGCTCTCTTTCATTGTAGACCTAAGAAGCTCACAGATATCATTCCTCCTCTTCACAATAGGGAATCCATGGATTGGTATGATCTCAATCGTATCTTCTTTCATCGGACTATTCGGTTCCTGTTTTGAGCTCATCTTCTGATATCTCTTCGTACACAGTTGTTTCCCTTGATTTAGTGAGGCCCAATCCAGCTTGTATACGTAAACTCTCAGGAATTAGCTGGTAGAGGAATAATCCGCCTAATACATTGACTGCTGCTTGGATTATGTTCCATGGAACATAAATCATTGATATAGTAAATGCAGTATCATAAGACCAGCCCCAAAATAGATTGAAGAGAACAACATTTCCAAAGAGCATACCTACACCACGAAATAGACAAGCGAATATCAAATAGATTACTGCTGATTTCTTCCAGTCAAGGTCTCTATTTCTCAGAATAATTTTGGCTACAATTAAACCCAGAAGTGTAAATGTTTCTGCAAACCCCTTGAATGCAGCTCCCTGAAAATTGCGATATGCAATGAAGACCCACATTACACCTACAGTGAAGACTGAGAATACACCTCCAAGACCAAGGAATACAATCATAATTGGGATACCAGTCCAATCAATAGTGAAATTAGGTACTGGTGTATAGAGGTCTGTAACTCCCGGGATTGGAAATATTTCAAGAGCTATGACTAGTGATGTAAAAACAGCCAGTAATGCAATACTCTTAGAATCAGTGCGAATATTCATTCTCAAGAGCTCCTTGTCTTGAAGTTCGTTCAGAGGGCCTTGACAGCGTTCTATGCATCACTGAGTTAAAAGTATTCTATAAACTGCATAAAATAAAATTGGGAGTCCCCGACCTTAATAGATCGGGGATTTTCAAGTAATTACTTGGACATCGTTTCTGGATGCTTATCCATGGCATGCTTTTTCATCTCTAGTTTAGAGTCGAATCGATGGCCACAGAGTTTGCATTCGAAATTGCCTTTACTTTCATTCATGGTAATTCATGTTAACCATTGTTAACTATTGTATATTAACATTTCTATATATGTTAATAATATGTGCTAGTAGATAACCAAGAAGACTTCATAACCATTCATTATTACAACTTGATAGAGGTGAGGTGTGCATGACGCACGTCAATACTAAAATGATACTAGGGCTAGTTATCGCTAGCGCGTTTATACTGGGTTCTATTGTAACCCCAGTTGCAGCACTTCAGGTAAACATGGTTGAAGAATCCTTCAATTACGCGTTTGCTCCTGGAGATAATAATCATACTTACATCTATGTTCCATCGGATGATCCACTATGGCTACCATCTTCATCGATGAATTATTTCAATGAATCCACTGATGTTACAACGTATTCGTACTCAAATTCTGGATGGTCCTCTTGGGGCTCAAGTTATTCAGAAGACACGAGTACACTATTTGAGTGGCAACAATATGACACTTTTAGTAGTGGAAATCTTGGAAATCCATCTTTACTTCCTGTTTTCTATGATTTTATTGGAAGTGATGGGTCTGAGGCAGTCGTAAATACAACACTCGAGAGAAGATCTTTCTCGCTTGGTTTTGGACAGCACACTTCAGTTGCGATGGATGGCGATTATCTTTACTACGGGACACTTGCTATAAGTGGACAGGAATTTGTGCATCTTACAGTTGCTTGTCTGCAAGACGGATTCTCATGGGTATTCACAGTCCTAGATCCTGAGGGACATCGAATGGGCTCCCAATCTGGATCTGGTGGAGATATTGTGATACTTCCATTCCTTCCATCAACTGCAGGAACTTACACTATTATTCTACAAGCCAATACTTTGAATGGAGAATTGGCACTCTTTGATTTCTTCCCCGAAGCAATTGCACCAAGGTTGATTGCACCTGGTGAGATTCTCACTGATACACTTCCAACTGGTGAAGTTCTATCTTTAGAAGGAACAGAAAGCTGGGTTCATGATGAGCTAGTACCAACAATTCGAACCTACAAAGTAGATCCTGGAACTGATGTATCTAGGATAACATATGCATTCAACTATCCAATGCCACTATTTGGTTGGACCCAACAACTAGCAATCATTTTCACAAGTGATGTTCTGTTGTATGGGTCATCTGAAGGGTATAGATATGCTGACACCACATCATTTCCAAGTTACGGCGAGTATAATTTGGGTGGTGAAGTCCATTACATCACAGTGACAGGTGGAGATAATATCGACTATTCGCTCTATCATGAGGCTGATGTAGCAACCCCGCTCATAGTGAATCAAGAGTTTAAGGTGGATAATTTGTTCGGTCATGATGAAACAAAAGTTTACACTTTGACTGTGACTGAAGATTCGGTGATAAAGGTCAACGATACATCCACTGCCGATTTCGTCATAAATGCTTGGGCAACCTATGATGATGGTTATAGATACTATCTAGGACTGGCTGATTCAACTTCTTTGATAGGAAGTCCACACTACTATCTTCCTGCTGGTGACTACATCTTTGAAGTCATTGTGGAGCCGTATGTTTCGGAGTGGATAGAATTCACTTTTGCATCTTTGACTACCGATACCTCTGCTGGTATTGTGAACGTTGGTGGATTTATTGTGCCGACTGATCCATGTCGTCAGTATAATTTCACCGTCACACTGGACAATCTCTATAATGTATCAGTTCCAATGAGCACTAATGTCAAGGATCAATTCAACGACAATAAATGGAGTGGATCCTTTACAATTGGAACTTGGTTCGACGGTTCGAGTCAAATCCCACATCTATCTCAACCGAATACTGCAGAGTTTACTCTAAGTACCAGAATTTACAGTGAAGATTATGCAATTATCCTTGTTTCAACCTATCCGTATAACAATACGGTAGGAGTAGGTGATTATTTCGAAAACTTCCCTGTAAATATCACAATTGACTGGGAAGATGTGACACATGATAACTTTGAGGGAACTGCATCTTTGGATGTCAGCAGCTCCTCAGCAGATCATAATTTTACATTGGCCCTTCCAGGAGATGGACTTGAGCAATATTCATTGAAATTGAATGTAACTCCAGGTACTTGGTATAATGTATCAATTGGCACTGGTGATGTGTCTAGTCTCTCAAGTGTAGTATCATATGCTCCTTACAATGAGCGTACTCACTACACAAATTGGGGCGATCTCAGCGATGCTCTTCAAGGTAGTATTCCTGACTTGTCAATTCAGTTTGGAGCAATATCAGAAGAGATCTATCTCAAATTTACTGTGGATAGAACTCTTGCGGTTGAGGGACATCTCTGGGTTGAAATCACTCCGATGGACACCTACGAATTTGAAACATTTCCACCACTTGCACCCGCTGGACTTGATATTTTAGGAATGCTCGGCGGTCTTGCAGTTCCTATTGGAATCGGTGCTGTCGTGATTGTTGTTGTCGTAGTTGTATACGTCAAGAAGTTCAAGAAATAATTGTAGAACTGGCCCAGTTTATCTGGGTCAGCTTCTTTTTCTTTTTCACGTTCTATATTTCCACATCATTCATATTCATTCAGGTTTGATAACCAGACTAGGTGAGGATGTGCAATGTCGCGCATTAATAAAAAAACACTACTTTGTCTGCTTGTGGTTGCAGCGATGACTTTCAGTTTGCTAGTCACGCCTGCTTCAGCCGCACAGATTACAATGACTGATGAAACCTTCGAACGAGTGTTCGAAGCTGATGAAAACGGGCATACATACTTGTATGCAGAACCAACAATATTTGATATGATTACCAGTGATTATCTAAATTTAGAAGAAGATATAGATTATGAAAGATACAGAAATGATAATAATGGATGGACTCGAAGTACGGGTACTTTCTCAAGTCCCGGTTTAGTTCCACTTGAGTGGCACAGTCACGACGCGCTAACGACTGACGGTGTTTGGGGAGAAAATACACTTCTTCCAACTTTCTGGGATCTTGATGGTGAAACCAACGCTACCACAAATCGTCGTTCTTTCACTCTGAATATGGGACAAACTACTACCATTGCAATAGAATCCGAATTAATGTATATTGGTACTCTACCGATTGTAGGTGTTGAATTCGTACATCTGACAATAAATTCTCTTCAAGATGATATTGAGTGGGAATTTATAATCCTTGACTCTGAGGATACCGTGATTTCCTATGGTGGTGGAATGGAAGGTGATATTGTAGTAACTCCATTCAAACCCGGAGTCGGAACCCACTACCTATGGATTGGCGCTGGATTTGATTATTCTGGACTTGTGATGTTTGATATACATCCACAAGCTGTGACTCCTGAAACTATACCTATCGGTAATGTTGTGCAGGACACACTTCCAGGAAGTGAACTAACAGTAGTTGATGGTTCAATTGTACACACAGAAAAAGCACCGACTGTCCGGACTTACAAGTATAATTCACCAACTGAACTCGCTATGATTTCATATTCATTTAATTATCCCGAGATAATGCCGCTTGCATCCCCGCATCCGACAATACTTTCACTCTCATCTGATACCTATATGGCTGCCGACGGCAAAATGCGGATGTACTATGATTTCCCATTTCCGTTATCTGATAATTACTTCTACAAGTCAATACAGGGTGAAACATACTACCTGACAGTTATGGGTGGCGACAATGTCCAATATGCATTGTACAACTCAGTTGTTGAGGATTTTGAAATACCTTTCAATGAGGAGTTTCTCCTTCAAAATCTTAATGAAGATGTAGCAAAGAAGGGATACCTTCTCACAGTAGAAGAGGACTCATTCATGAGAGTGAATTCAACATTCTATTCTGGTTCATGTGATTGGTATATCTATACAGTTACTGAAGACATGGTGATGCGACAATTCACTGTAAATTATGATACATATTTCCCCGACTCTCCCTTTATCTACATGCCAGCAGGAGAATATGTTCTCTTTGTAGAAATGGATGGTGACTATCTTGGTGAATTTGAGTTCAACATTGGACCAATCACTGATGATCTTACAATCTCCATGACACGTGTGGGTGGTTTCAGAGTTCCAACTAATGCTATAGATTTCTTCAATATGACAATAACTTTGTTAAATGAAGACAATGTAACTGCAACAACAAAAGTCGAGCTATTTGACAGAACAGGTAGATCATTGGTAGATACTAGTTATCCCTTATCCAACTGGTGGGATGGCAGTAGCTTTATGGATCATCCTAGTTTTGATAATACATTCAGTCTTCCAATTTATACTCTGACTTCTGATGAGTTTACATTGATTGCTGTAAGTCCTGTCTATGTAGCAAACAACACCGAAGGATCCCTAACTGATACCTATGCTCTGTATAATGTATCCTACTCACTAGACTGGGATATAATCACTGAAGATCACTATACAGACATGGATACTCTGAATATAGGGAATGGTGGAAGTCATGTATTCACTCTGGAACTCCCAGGTGAAGTTAGTGAATCATACTATCTGGAAATGAACCTGACAAAGGGTGTATGGTACAATGTATCAATTATCCTAGACGATGTGTTTCTTTTCAGTGCTGACCTTCTGCAAAATATTGGAGGTAGGATTCATATTACTCCTTGGACTGATCTTGATGACAACATGTTTGGTACACTAGGAAATGGACTTTTCTTCGAATTTGGAGCATTGACTGAGAATCCAGTTTTCATCTTTGATGTAATGAGGTCTCTCGGAACCGAAGGCAACATTACAGTACGAGTTGACCCCTTAGTCACAAACCTAATAGAAGATTTACCCGCATTGGTACCAACTACTGACCTGTTCGCAGGACTTGCAGCCACTGCACCATACATCGCCGTGGGTGGTATCATTATTGCTGTAGTAGTGGTTGTCTATTTGAAGAAGTTTAAGAAATAAAATAACACTGGAACTGGCCCAGTTTTTCTGGGTCAGCTCTTCTTTCTTTTTCCTATAAACCTCGATTCGCTTCATTTTACTTCTTACTATGATCCTGTTTTGTACAGGATTAAAGCAGCTGTTGAGAAACCCTTTTGTTTGTAAATTACTACACAAAATGAAGTGAGTAGAGATGTTTCTTGCACGTTCGGATGAGTATCCCTTGGGTCAAATGATAGACGTAGCTTCTGGAAGAACACGCGCTGATCTGGTGTTAAAGAATGCTAATGTTGTGAATGTATTCACGGGTGATATAGTCAAAGGTGATATTGCAATTCACGGTCAGTACATTGCAGGCATCGGCAAGTATGAAGGAAAGAATGTCACAGACCTCAAGGGAAAATATGTAGCGCCATCATTCATTGATGGTCACGTTCACGTTGAGTCTAGTATGGTGATGCCAATCCAATATGCGCGTGCTGTTGTACCTCATGGAACTGGTGCTGTTGTGGCTGACCCACACGAGATAGCAAATGTTCTTGGCATGGAGGGAATCATGTATATGAGCAAGAGCATGCGGGGTGGCCCATTAGAGTTCTATATGATGTTACCTTCCTGCGTACCATCAACTGACCTTGAAACCAATGGAGTAGCTCTGGATTTTCTTGACATCAAACCACTCATGACCGAGCACTACGTTTTAGGACTGGCAGAAGTAATGAATTATCCTGGAGTCATCTATAGAGATCCTGCAGTTCTAGAAAAAATTGCAGTAGCCCTTAGAATGGGTAAGCGGATTGATGGTCATGCTCCTGGCCTGGATGATCTTGATTTGAATGCCTATGCTGCAGCCCGTATCACATCAGAGCATGAATGTACAACTCTCGAAGAAGCTCAAAATAAATTGGCAAGGGGGATGCACATTCATATCCGTGAGGGCTCAACTGCTAAGAATCTCAAAGCTGTTGGACCAATCATCAATGAGATGACGTCGATGTGCTGCAGTTTTGTTACCGATGATAGAAACTCACTCGATCTCGTAACGAAGGGTCACATTGACAGTATGGTTCGTGATGCTATTGCAATGGGCATTGATCCTGTTATAGCTATCAAAGTAGCGACACTATCAACAGCACGACATTATGGTCTTCGGTACATAGGAGCTGTTGCACCAGGGTACCATGCTGATCTTGTTGTACTTGATAATTTGAAGAAGATCAATGTAGAACAGGTCTACAAGCAGGGAACGCTTGTTGCTCAGAATGGGAAGATGGTTCAAGAATTCGGGGTGCAAGAGCAACCTCGTCTACGACGTTCTGTTAATATCCAATATCTTGAACCTGAGGATTTCCAGGTCAAAGCCAGAGGTTCTCACATGAATGTGATTGGAATGATCAAAGACCAAATTGTAACTGATCATCTAATAGAAGAAGCAAAGGTAGTTGATGGTCTGGTCGTGCCAGATATTGAAAATGACCTAACAAAGATTGCTATTATCGAGAGGCATAATGCATCTCCGCCAACTTCAGTTGGATTTGTGAAAGGAATGGGAATCAAAGAAGGTGCCATGGTTTCATCAGTTGCTCATGATAGTCACAACATAGTAACCGTTTCAACTAATGATGAAGATCTTATTGCAGCCGCGGTTCAAATAGTTAGGATGCATGGAGGCATCGCAATTGTGAAAGATGGTGAGGTCTTAGAATCGCTACCATTACCAATTGCAGGTCTCATGAGTGATCAACCAATTGAACATGTGTGTGAGAAACTAAAAGACCTCAAAGAAGCTGCTCTCAAAATTGGAACTGATCTTGAGGAACCATTTATGGCAATGGCTTTCTTATCCCTGCCAGTAATTCCTAAACTAAAGATTACAGATTTGGGGTTGGTTGATGTGGAGAGATTCAGGCTCATAGATCTCTTCGATGTACCTGAATGAGACCTGAAATTTCCCTTCACAATTCATCTAGAGCTCTCTTAGTAGAGAGATTGAGTTGATCCATAGCTCTATTCATCTGAATGCGCTTCTTATTACCAATGTAGATAGCGCCGAGTGAACCTATGATTACTAACAGAGTTCCAAAGAGAAATGCTGTTAGTAAAATAGTTAGGAAGAGTGGATCAGGAACTTGTACGAGATTGAAGTAAAGCCCTCTCCAGATGAGATATGCCGCTTCAAGAATCAGAGCAACTATGAGGAAAGCTCCTGAAGTAAGCTGTCTCTCATGAACATATACTTGTAGTGATGTTTGTAGCAAGACGGCAGCCAGAATATTGCCAATGACCATTAGTATGATAACTAAGATTCCTGGGAATAGACCTCCTGTAGGAAGGGTACTACCAAATGGAGTGAAGTATTGAAGATTTAGCATTCCAAGGATGAAGTAGAGCTCGAATATCATCATTACAACAGCGCCAACTCCTGTAATTCTGAGAATAAAGTTATCAGCTCTATCTGCCCATTCCATATTTGCCAAGCGCTGGTACTCTTCATTCAATGGTCTTGCCCATTCACTTTCAGCAATACAGCTTTCCTTGGAGCAATTCACTATTGTAAGGAGTTTTCCACCGTAATCTCCTACGCGTTTTTCTGTACACTCATCACAAATCAGGTCTTTGCAAACATGACATACCTCAGTCGCAAGAGTATCTGGATGATTTGTGCAATTTCTATTTTGATTTGGACCTAAGATTGGACTTGCGCAATATGTGCAAAGATTGACCTGATCAGTATGTTCTATGATAACTGAACCACCACAAACTGGGCACATTATCATTCTTTGTAGAGAACTCAATATCTTGTGCCTCCTCCCCAAAATGATTGATTTTGATCCCTTCTGCTCAAACGTTCTCTGCGTTCTATTTCACGCTTTCTCTGAACTGCATTTGACCTTGATTTGAAATCTTGTTCCCATGATCTTGTGACGGGTCTAAGAGTTGACTCCTTGACCTTTGGAGTCTTCTTCTTAATGACACTTTGAATTCTAACTGAATCTATTGATTGGAAGTCTGTTCTACTTATCACCTTGATAGCTTCAATAGTAACTACCACTAGCCCCGCATAGAAAAGAAGAGGAATGATAATAATCGCACCGACGAGTAGAAGTAATCCTGCTATGAGTGGAATTGCAATGATAATGATAATCATCATTATTAGGGCTCCAACACAATTATCGTTACTTCCACGACTACCCTTTCCAAAACTGGCAATAAGTTGGAGAGGTAGCCTCCATAGATGTTTCATCGCACCTCCATAGGCTCCTAGAAAGCGTCGGTAAATTTTACTGACAGATGAGAATCTCGCTCCTGCAGTTGAGAATAATTGGTCTATTGGAATAACAAAAGATGTTGTTGTTACTGCAGGTCTATACCTACCTTCGAAACAAGTTCTACATACAAAAATTGTAGAACCCTTCCACCGTTCATCAATTGGGGGTTCTTGAGCGGTAAGACATTTTCTACAGAAGTGATTCCCACAGACTGCACAAGTTGTTGCTGCTAAGAACTCGGGATGATTTTCACAAGGTACGAATACATTGCTGATTCCAAGAGTGACTCCACAATAATCACACTGTAGTCTGTTATCTTTGACTTTTGTCAGTGGTGTGGCTCCATTACAATTGGAACATAATATTGCCATGCCTTCCACGCTAACGACTTTTCTAACATCTAAAATCCGATGTGAGTCTTCCTCTGTGAGTTCGGTTGTCCCATCTGATCCAATCAATGTAGGAGCTAGTGGACTGAGAACCAAACCTCTCTTGATACGTTTGGCTTTACCTCTGTCGCGGATAACTTTCACTCCTTCCGGGGGTACTGCTTTATCCCAATTAAATATGAGATACATAATGATGAATACCTGAGCAGCAAATATCATTGCTGCGAGATTCCCTATGGCTAATATCAGTTCAATTTCAAACAAGGGCACTGTCCAGAAGTATCCTATTCCTCTAACTGCAAGAAAGAATCCAGAAAGACCCATAGCTGCGAGACTATAGATAATCTGAGCAATGACCGCATTCTTACGCAGATCATCTACGTAGTTTCCAATAATTAGGTTAGGTAGAACAACACCTACAAAGATTAGTAGAGAGTAGATATATCCCATTCCATCTAACATCTCTGGATTTCCGGATAAGGTAGCTGCAAGTATTCCTACAGTGGATAGCAGACCGACCGCACCGAAAGACATCTCTAACAGACCAATGAATCTGAGTCCAAAAGGTCTGTCAAAGATTGTATAGACTTTGTTTACCTCTGGCATTCTACTTCTCCTCCGAACGATAATGAAGTTACATGCGA
Organism: Candidatus Thorarchaeota archaeon; assembly: GCA_018238205.1. Taxonomy (GTDB): domain Archaea; phylum Asgardarchaeota; class Thorarchaeia; order Thorarchaeales; family Thorarchaeaceae; genus SMTZ1-45. The sequence continues at coordinate 11,752 of JABCTV010000025.1, read as the reverse complement.
ATACAATGGAATTAGTTTGAGCACTTAAAATGTATGTGACTTTTGATTCGTACAGATTACTTCTCTATCTTCGGGAATAGACGCGAACAATGCTCTTATGTCAGAATGGAGAGTTAGAATAGTATAACATCAGTTTCAATAATGGTGACTAAAATGACTGAGATTCCAATGCCTGGAGATTATGGGACAACTCAACCTCCTTCACAACCAAAGAGTGAGGGTTGCTGTTCGCGCCTATGCAAATGTTGGGTATACTTATGTTGTGGGGGAATCCTATTTCTCATCATGATTGCGATACTATTAGGAATGTTCTGAATCATCGCGTAACTTTCTAGTGCAACTATATATATCGCCCTTTCAGTCCGTCTAATTTATAACTGGACACTAGAAATGACGGGTTATCCTTACACGGAGAAACCTCTGTGACCGAATCTGAAGATGATAACATACTATTACCCGCCGATGAAGGCGGGCGTATCGAGCGAATAATGCGTGCGCTTGAGCTCACACAAGGTGTAGAGATTGCAAGACGCTACCTCGCGATGAATGCTTTTGATGGGGCGTTAACAATGTTAGGTCTCATTTTGGGTGGTCTATTTACAATCAATCCGTTAGACCCAACCCCTGGATTCAATGCAATCTTTCTAGCTGCCGCAGGTACTAGTATCGCAATGGCGATCTCTGGATTTAGCGGTTCATATCTTGCTGAGAGTGCTGAGAGAGACCGTGAGGTTGACGAGATGGGGCGTGCCATGCTGACCGATATGAGTGGCTCTATGTATGCTAAAGCAAGTAGAACCACTTCTATTGTGGTGGCAATTGTTGATGGAGCTTCTCCCGCTATTGCAGGCTTCCTCGTAATCATGCCCCTATTCCTTGTACCCATGGGGATCCTTCACTATCAAACAGCATTCTATATTGGAATTGGAATCTGTATGCTTCTTCTCTTCTTGTTGGGTCTATTCCTTGGATCAATATCAAAGAAGAATATGTGGTCCTATGGAGCAAAGACTCTCTTGGCTGGAATCTTGACTGCACTAATGATGCTGCTGATTGCTTGGCTTACAGGAGCGAGTCATTGATGTTTGATGAAATACCACGAGAAAGCCTAGCATTTCTCCCTACTCCACTTCATAGATTGAAACATTTGGGCGATTCCATTGGATTGGATGAACTCTGGATAAAACGAGATGATCTTACTGGCCATTCTTTTGGAGGTAACAAGACTCGAAAGATGGAGTTTGTATTGGGCGATGCTCGAGCAATCAAGGCAGATACAATCGTCACAGTTGGTGGTCTTCAGAGCAATCACTGTCGACAAACAGCAGTTGCTTGTGCTAAGGCCGGTTTTAGATGTATTCTCCTGTTAGCTGGAGAGGAACCTGAGACCTACACCGGGAACCTTCTCCTTAACAGCATGCTTGGAGCTGAGATCAAATTCTTTCCGGATGACCATCTACTGACCATGCATTCACGGCTTGATGAGGTACTTGAAACTCTGAAGGACTTTGGTCTAAATCCTTACGCAGTACCTGCAGGAGCAACAATGCCTGTGGGAGTGATATCCTATGCTGTGGCAATGGAAGAGCTATATTCCCAAACTCAAAACGAAGGCTTTACTCCTGAGAAGATCATTGTAGCTACTGGTACTGCAGGGACACTTGCAGGTCTCATTGTTGGAGCTCAAATGCTAGACCTTGATGTAGATATCATTGGAGTGAGCGTTCTCCATGGCGCTGAAGAAGCAACGTTACAAGTGAAGAACCAAATCTCACGCATTATTGACAAGTATCCTGAAGTCGATGACTTCAAACCAACAATCAATGTCGATGATACATTCCTCGAACCAGGCTATGGGATCATGACTGAGGGAGTGAGAACAGCGATTGATAACTTTGCTAAGATGGATGGTATCTTTCTCGACCCAGTGTATACAGGCAAGGCTGGTCTAGCTCTCATGCGAATGGCAATCAATGGTGACATCAAATCAAAGGAGCACACGGTTTTCTGGCACACAGGTGGTTCACCAGCACTCTTTGCCTATCCCGAACTTGCAAAGATTTGAGTATAATCAGCTTCAATAATCCTTATGTAATCCCTCGTGATTTTTGAGGGGTAATTATATACCCTAGGACTGTACTCCCACTTACTAACAATGGGGGCGTTGTTATGCAGAGAGAATTGGCAGAATTCAAAAAGAACTTCGAGGAACGCTTGGCAGCAGCTAAGAAAGAAAAAATCAAAATCGTTCTCAAAGAACAATACTCTGATGCTTTTGATATATTAGCAGATTGTGAGAACGCGAATTTAATACCCGGAATTATTGGGCCGCCTGGTACAGGTAAGACGTTACTTTTACGAGCCTATGCAGAGAAGACCGGACGTGACCTCTACTGGGTTACGGGTGACGAAGGCGTGAGACCTTCACATCTGACTGGGGCATTTAACCCGAGTATTGTATTGAACAAAGGTTTTGGTCTAGAAGCATTTGAGCCAGGTCCACTTCTCAAGTCAATGGTCAACGGCGGTGTCTTTGGTTTGAACGAAGGCAACCGGCTTAGCGAGTATGTTCAGAACTCTCTACTTGATCCATTTGAAGAACGCTCGATAAGTGTACAGAGATTGGGTCGTATAAAAGCAGAAGAGGGTTTCTTTCCAGTTTTGACAATGAATCCCGAGGAAATGAGCGGAGCGCACCGTTTGAGCGAGGCTCTACGAGACCGTATCCGGGTTTGGATTAGGCTCGGTTACCCACGAAAGCAAACTGAACTGGAAATCATTAAGATGAACAGTCCTGAGTACAATATTTCAGATGCGACACTTGAGAAAATCTACGGTCTTGTGTCCGCCACTAGACTCAGTACTGACATCGAAATACCAGCCAGTATTCGCGCAGGAATTTCCATCGCGAGACTTTCCGCTGAGATGACGAAGCGGAAGAAAGAGAAGAATGTGACACATGCAACCCTGTCGGAAGCTTCGACCTATGTTCTAGTTGGAGCACTGAGATTCCGGCCTGGAATTGACACAGAACCTGCAGTAAATGCACTTGTCCGGAGAAGTCTTGGGAGTTAATCATATGGCAACTCAGCCCAAGATTGCCCCACTCCCTAGTAACGCTCCTCCATTCGCACATGAGTTTACAAAGAGAATGCGTGGTAGAAAAGACGTTGCTAAGAAACCTAGTGTAAGACAGAGTCAATCAATTCCAATGTTACTATCTGCGAGATATTTTAGAAACGGCAAGTTAACACTAGAAGATTTTCTCGATGCTGCAATATTTACTACCTACCCTCCAGATCAGAAGATTGCTCGGGAGATTGCAGAGGATATCTTACTTGGGCGTGAGAAGAACAAGAAGAAACCGGAGGCGCAAGCGGTTGTAGCAAAAGCTACTGTTGTAAAAACTGATGCACTTGCAAAGGTTATGGAACAAATCAAACGTGAGCAAGAGCTTGCAAAGGTCATCAAGAAAGACAAAGTTGAAGCGGGTTATGAATATCTTCTGGAACTCAGAAAGCAGAAGGACAAATCCCTGTACAATGCCTCAAAGGACTATCTTACTGATGGTGAAATCGTTCTAAGAGGAATAACCAGCAATGATGAGCTGAAAGATACTGCAAGCGCAGAATTAATGGAAAAATTCGGAGATATGAGTTCTAAGGATATGCAGAACTCTCAGGTACTTGATTGTCTTGATCAGGTGTGTGAATCTCCCAATGCTGCAGAACAAATTGCTGCAAAATCTCTTAGGGGTGATAAGGATGTTCAACAGGAATTCTCAAAATTATCAGAACGCGACACCTCAACAGCAGCACGTGCATTACGTCATATGGAAGAAATGGGAACCTTAACTCCAGACCAGCAAAAGGCAATGGATGAGAAATTGCAGGAAGACCTTGATGATCTCAGTGAGGCTGCCGACTACGCTTCAGAACTAGGGCGAGTCCCTGATAATATTGACAAGCACATCAAAGATGCGCCGCAGAAATTCTCACTTAGTGACGCTGCAGAATTTGCTAAGAAGATCAAGGAAGCTACTGGAAAGGACATAATGGATGACCTTCTTGAACAGTACGATGAACAATACGAGGCTGGAGCTAGTGAGAATGTAGATATGCGTCAGCTTGCAGAGAATGCCCGACAGAATAAGAACTGGGAGAGTCTCGTAGAAAAACAAACTCAAAGTTTACTTGAAAGCGCAGATTCAAGATCTTCACCATCCGATTTCTTGAGGTCTTCTCTAGCTCAGAACCAGTCACATGAACAGAAACTTCCAAGTCAGCAGACAAAGAAAGAATGGGACAAGGCCATGCAGAAATTGGCTGATGGTGCTGTGGACAAGTCCCCGACGAAGGGACACCTTAGACAGACAGTCAAGCATGTATCACGATTGGGTCAGGTACCTTCTGAGGAAAGTATCCGGAAAGCCGGAGAACGTCTGGGAATGTCTGAAGAAGAAATCCTAGAACTCATTAATCCCTCTTTTGAAGTCATTAAGAAATTGATTCAGGCTGGAGTGAGCGATTTCGATAGACTTCACAATTTAATGTCTGCTGCCAATCTATCGCAACAACAACTACGTCAGCTGGGCGATTTGGCAGCTCAAAAAGAAAATCAAAGTGCACTTGGCGCTGTAGCTCATGAGGACTTACATGCAGCTCTTGGTACAGCAGGGTCTGGGACGAGACAGGGTTACGGTCGTAGTTATGGTGGTTCTCAAGGACAAACTGGTAAGCCCGTTGATAAGGATAGGGCCGACATGGCGTTCGGTGGTTTGCTTGGTGGTCCTGCAACTAATATAATTCGCATATGGTACACTTATCGAGATCAACTACCTGGTGATTTGAAAAAAAGATTGCTTGAGATATCAAAGCGCCTCCTCATCGATTTGGGCATGAGATATGCTCGTCAGACAATGGGTTCAAGTATGTTGGGAGGTATCCAGGAATCAACAACGGTTCGTCCTTTCCGTATTGGCGACGATATTGACCTAATCAATCTTGAAGAAACTGTTGACGCTCTTCTTTCTCAAGGTCGGACTAGTTTCAAAGTCATCGAAACCTCTGATTTCCTAGTGACGGAAACATATCAAGGCCATCGAGCTTTCTACTGGGCACTGGATAAGAGTGGCTCAATGGACTCACCAAAGAAACTGGGTATGCTTGCAATCTCAGTAATGGCAGGTCTCTATGGGATCAAAAAAGACGATTTCGGCGTGGTTCTATTTGACAGCGTTACGCATGTTGTCAAAGATATGGCTGAGAAAACTGTTGCAGTTGAGAAGGTTGCTGCAGACTTGCTAGAAGCCCGTGCTGGAGGAGGCACTGGTGGGGCAGAATCAATCAAGCTAGCTCTTCGCAATTTCGAAGATACGAAAGCAAAAGAGAAGATATTCATCTTTTCCACGGACATGTATCTCAGTGACCAAAAAGTGTGTGAAGATTTGGTTGAGCAGATGAAACCTATGGGTATCAAATTGATTGTCTTAGTCCCAACACATGAGCACAATCCTCAGGCTGCAAATGCCTTAGCAAAGAAAGGACATGGTGTAGTTTTGGATATTGACTCTATTGATGAACTTCCTGCGAAACTACTGCGAGTGACAAACTATTAGCTGGGTGTGAAACCCGTCTTCTCTCCTAGTGATTTGTCCTTGTTTTCGCAAACCCAAAATTTGTACGCGCAGACATAGTCAGAAGTGCCTCTGAGGTCAATCAATGTCTTACTGAAGAGCCGACGCATCAGTCGCATATACTTAAAGAATGGGTCACCAGGTGGAACTATCTCAGCAATGCAGTTGATTTGATAGCTTTGTGCTTGTGGTGCTTCTTCTTGAGTCCAAAACATATTCAATGTCACCCTGGGGTCTCTGAGTATGTTATGGTAGGTTTTGTCGCCATACATTTCAACTGATCCAAACCTGAACCTGTCAATCCTTTTATCATCAAGCATCATTTTTTGATATAATTCGATTCTCTCATCAATGGTTTCTTCAAATTGTCTACCTTGAAAGGCAAGCTCTGCACCTTCAAGTTCATGGATAGAGTCTTCAAGAGCATCATCGGTCAGAGTAAGACGCAGTATCTTCTTCGCTGAATTTATCGGAAAAATATTTGATGCGTTAAGTGAGGATACAGTTGGTTTCATCAGTGTTGAAACATAGAGTTCATTCAGTGTTTCAGGCAATTCTGCTGATCGATTGACAGCATCAGCCATTGCTTCATATACTGGATCTGGAATTGCGTTGAGTGGAAACTCAACCGAAAGACCTCCAAGGATGATTTCGATTCTTCTTCTATCCTTGTCAATGAATTTTATTCTAGAGGTTTCTTCGTCAGACAATGGTGGCAACTCCGCAGTAGCATGAGTAAGTTAGATTTCTAAATGTATACAACTTACTTGTTTTCTTTCAACGCCCGATGTATTTAACGCTATTTTGGATAGTAAACTTACTTGCACCCAAACCTATTAAGAGCGAAATTAGATTTAACTAATGGAACTAGTATCATGGTTGAAGCTTTCGAAATCATCAAGGCCAAAATGGTCGAATCTGAAAGTGATATAGTAGAAGTGGATACTCACAAAGTCCTTGTTTTTATTGATCATGAATCGAATACAATCTATCTCTGGCGAGGTAAGAATGCAGGTATATCGGAGAAATTGATGGGAACAAGAGTAGCTGCTAAATTGAGTCATAAGTATCCCAACTACAGAATTCGTCCAATTTCAGAAGGACAGGAACCTGCCGTATTTAAACACCTTATTGGTAAGTCATTGAAAGGACCATAAAATACAAAGTCATTTGTTTACAGATTATATTGAGAGTAGTAATTTGGTTATCCATCGTCTTGCGTATCTTCTACGACTCCGCAATGTTCAACGTGGACTTGCTACACGTTCCATGATTATTGATTTACTAGATTTTAGAATATGGAAGACTACAACTGATATTGCAAAGGAAGTGCCAGTTACAGCAGCCACGGTAGCGTATCATCTACGGAACATGGAAAAGGAAGATGTTGTAGTACACCATCCTAAAGGTAAGGGATGGAAGTTCACTCCTGTTCATCAAACCGAACTGTCTGAATTTCTTAGAAAGAGGACATCACGTCGAAAGAAGAAGGGTTGACTTTATGTCAAGGCATGCGATTGTCAGACCACCAGGAGCCAAATTCAAGAGATGTATATCAGCTCATCCTCTTCATCATACTCTCGATATTGATCTTGCCCTGAAGCAACACAAGAAGTATTGTGAAACATTACAGAACCTTGAAGTTGAAATAATAGAACTTGAGCCTGCTGACGAATATCCTGACTCATGTTTTGTAGAAGATACAGTTGTAGTGTTTGGAAAACGGGCACTGATAACTCGAATGGCAAAGGAAACTCGAAGAGGGGAGAGTCAAAGAGTTGAAGAAGTGATTTCCGAATTCAAACAAGTCACATCAATCTTAGCACCAGCAACAATAGAAGGTGGTGATGTGATTCACTTTCCAAATTCATTGCTCTGTGGTCTCACTCAGAGAACTAATCGTGAAGGAGCATCACAGATGGAGAAGTGGCTGGAAACCCCAGTTCACTGTATAGAGGATCTTAATATAATGCACATTAAGAGCCACATTACATATCTTGGTAAAAACACTATCCTGCTAAATCAAAGATATCTGGATGACCCTGTGTTAGAGTCCTTTTCGAAAATAGTTCTTCCTGGCGAAGAATCTCATTCAGCGAATACTTTGGCAATCGGTGATGTTGTTATAATGTCCGTGCGTCACAAAAAAACTGCAGAGCAGGTGAGAGAAGCTGGATTTGAAGTCATTCATTTGAACATGAGCGAGTTTGAGAAATGTGACGGCGCACTTACTTGTCTATCCATAATTTTTTGAAAACAAATAACTACAGAAATTCAGAGAAGAATCGAGTTGCATTTTTCCAATAGATTTTTTCAAGAACAGATTTTGGAAGATTGAGTCCATTGATGTGAGTACCACCCGTATTGACAGTATCTGCATCTGTGAAGGGCAGGGGGTCATTTCTAACATCTGTTTCGAATAGGAGTCTGAGCGCCAAGTATCTACCTTTGTAATATGAGCGTTCTAGAGTATATCCAACGCAATCTGTTCCAAAGTGCAGTCTATCAGAGTATTTGATAATGAATTCTCGAGCTTTCTGAGGGTCTTTACTTAATTCCCTTGACATCCATCTTGCAGAACTTGTATCAATATTAAAATTCGAATAGGTGTCGAACCATCGAGCAAGATTATCCAACCGGTGTGTCTCTGGCTGAGCAGCAAAATGAGCGATCTGAAGTTTCATGCTTGAATGTCTAGAGAGTACACCTTCAAGTTCCTGAAGGTCTCTCTCCTTGGAAGAGAAATGAGTCTTGTCAGTATATTTGGATGCATAGTAAGTATCTGGATCTGAGAGATGAAGAATGAATGAAAGGTCCTCATCCTTCATTGCTCCAAAGAAGAGTGCCATCTCATCTTCATCCATTCGCAGATCATCTGGCCCAGCTGAAGCTCGACCTCTCATCGCTGGTGCAGACTGCATTTTAGCGATATGATACCCTTCTTCTTTTAGAGTGGCGACTTCTTTTAGAAGTGGTTCAACTCCATGTGCAAAACGGAATGATCCCGAGAAGTACTTGGCATAGATAAATCGGCCTGGATAAGTTTCATCCGCATATTGTTTGATTCCAAGACTATGACAGATAAGCACAGCTTTAGAAATTCCAAAATTCTTTTGAACTTCAACTAGAATATCCAAAGCATCCGTGTCTATACCATGTGTATGCGCATCAAATATTGGATTTGTGTAATCAAGTCGAGAATCCAGTTTTAACACCTGATGCCGCCAATACTTGCACCTTGAAAACTCTGTTCATCTAGTCATAAGGTCAAATAGAATATGATTAAGAAACAGTAGGTTCGTATGGGAATTTTACTCCTTGTTCTATTACTCTAAAAAGATATCAAAGAGGTTATTTGCCTTCAATTTGAGGAACTATCAATAGAAATCAGCATCTACGTTGGTTTAGGAGAAAAAAAAATGAAACGCACGCTACAGCTATTGCTATCTATTTCAATCGTTGTTATGTTCCTCATTTCCCCAGTTGCCGCAGCAACTTCACAAGGACTTGAATGGGGCGTAGCATTGGATGACACTTTTGCATATCTAATGGTATTTACAGATGATGGCCCTGATTCATTCGATGAGGGCATCAATCTTACACTTATTGAAATACCTCCTGCCATAAATGATACACTTACAAACTGGACACATATTGGCGAGGTTACCCTCAATTTTACATGGTATAATGGTACCGAAATGGGTATGTATGTTTTGCTCTTTTTAGGTCTTTTAGTGGTAAATGGATACATTGCAGTTCCAGTTGGTAATTACTCACTTCTAACTAATCTTGTTATGGCGGAGTCTACTTGGAACGAGAACTTTACCCTCATTGACAATGATTTGTACTGGGGTATGAACTTAACTGAAACGAATCAAGATGTGGAACAAACTATAACAGCAGAGTACCTGAAGGAGGATGGTTTCCTTTCAAGATACCTCATGGTGGCAACGAATACCACTACTTCTGAAAAATTTGGTATTACGGTTATCCGTAATAATCTTCCAGCTCTACCTACCACCACAACCACAACTACAACCACAACTACAACCACAACTACAACTACAACCACAACTACAACAAGCACCGACTTTGACATAGTGGGCTTAGTTACTGATAACATACTTTACATTGGTATAGGTCTGGGAGCACTCATTGTTGTTGCTGTCATTTGTAAGAAGAAATAGATTCTAGGGGGTTTAACCCCCACTCCCTCTTTTTTCCTAGTTATTCAAACATATCTCAAAGTTTGCGTTATGTGAGTTTATTGATTATTAGCACTCGAAGGATTTTTGAGTATATATCTTTTAAATATTCTAATCAGCATTCGCTGGTCAAGGAGAAATTTATGATGAAACGCGCACTACAGGTGATACTAGCACTTGCTATCGTATCCATATTTATAATTAATCCCATAGCTGCCGCCACATCTCAAGGCTTAGAATGGGGTTTTGTTAACGGAGACCGTTTTGATTTTACTCTAACTGATCCAGGAGCCGGGATTAACGAGCAGATGTACATGGATATCATAACCATGCCTGCACTTGCGATTCCCGATCCATTGACTGATTGGTTTGCAATACCTGTCCCTGCTGTTGGAATATGGTGGGCGAATGGAACAACATGTTCCTATTCAGGTATATTCGTTGGACTTGGAGCAGTTGGAGGTAAGAAAGCTGTACCTATTGGCAATTACACTCATCTTTGGGCATTAGTGAATGTTGAGCTTACTGGCGAAACTCAGGAAGAATCAGCTAATGTTTGGGGTATTAAGTGGACAGTAGATATTAATTCGACTCACGAATTCGGTGTTACTGCAACCTATGCAAAAGCTGATGGTTTCTTAGCCGAATTTAACTATGGAATCACTCAAACGTCGAATGATGAAGTTACTCTGTTAATAGATGTAACAAGAAACAATATACCCTCAGGACTTGATACTAACTACATCATTCAGTTGATTCAAGAAAATATGCTTCTTGTTGGTGCTGGTGTTGTAATTCTTGTTCTCTTAGTAGTTGTTTGTAAGAAGAAATAGATTCTAGGGGGGTAAAACCCCCACTTCTCATTTTTACTTTTTAGCTTTTCAATCGAGACCATAGTTCCGTGGCTGAATCTCTTGATATCTTTGCAATGTGCTCATCAGATATAGCAGTCAATTGTCTATTTTTCACAACCTGTTTTCCTCCAACAAAGACATCTCTAACATCTCCACCACTAAAGGTGTTTAGCAGATGGCCTATTGCAGATTCTTTTGTAAGAGGTGTTGGAACATTCGATCCATCCAAGAGTACAATGTCTGCGAGTTTGTTTTTCTCAAGACTCCCAATTTTCTTTTCAAGACCGTAACAACGCGCACCATCCAAAGTAGCCATTTTGAAAATCTCATTTGGTCCTATTGCGCTTGGGTTTCCACTTGCCAATTTATGAATGGTCAAAGCGCAGCGCATATTTTCAAAGGGATCATAAATCCATCCATCGTTGCCGAGGCCAATTGTGATTCCACGCTCAAGCATTGATGGAACTGGTGCTACTCCGACTGCATTCAACATATTGCTCATTGGATTATGTGCAACACATGAACTACTTTTTGCTATCAAATCCATCTCATGATCATTAACATGGACACAATGAGCGAGAACAGTCTTCTTACCCAAGACGCCAAGTCTATGCAAGCGTTCAACAGTTCGTTCACCTGAGGCCTCCAAATTATGATATAGATCAACTAATCCTTCTGACGTATGAACTGTTATTGGAATATCAAGATTCTTTGCTGCCTCAACAGCCTTGATGACTATTTCATCGCCTACGGTAAAAGAAGCATGAAGACTCATCATTCCAGAAATCAAATCATCATTCTGTATTGAGTTAACAAAATTGATTCCTTCTTGGAGACCTCTCTTAGCTTCATCTGGATTATTTCGTTCTGTTATTTCAAATGAAACAATACCTCTCATTCCAACCTCTTTAGTTCCTCTTGCAATTGCTTCAAGACTTCCACTAATTGAGTTGGGTCCAGAATATGTATCTGCATAAAATGTTGAGCCGTTTCTCAACATGTCTGCGGATGCTGAGAGGGCACTTGCATACGCATCATCCACAGTGAGAGCTTCGTCA
>JABCTV010000139.1 GCA_018238205.1 Candidatus Thorarchaeota archaeon | reverse complement strand
TTGTCAATATCCTCATCAACATAGCTGAGATGATACGCTACGTCAGGAATACCTTCCCTCTGGTGAATGAGCAAAAGATGTAGAATCTGTGCCCGGTCTGGAACAACCTCTGCTACCAATTTAGTTTCAGTACTAGTATCAGTTGTTGTTTCCTGAGTTGTGGTTGTGGTTGTGGTTTGGGTAGTGGTCTGCGTTCCAGAAGTACCAGCTATTTGCGAGATGTCATCAGATATCTCATATGGGACGTCTTCATATCCTGAACTAGCAGGTCTTTCCTTTGCTGCAGCTTGTCCAGGTTGTTCCATCTCTTCTGTACCACGTCTAACTGTAATCATCTCAGATATTGGGAGATCTGGCAAAGTTACTCCCACGGTCTTTGCAGCCACCTCAAGCATGAGCCGAATGAATTCCTCTCGTCGAGTTTTGTCAGTAGCTACCATCTGGAAAGTTGGTGCACCAAGCAGTCTCTTAATCTTATCAGCCTTCATTGATTCAGGAAGGTCCTGTTTGTTAGCAATGATGAACAGAGGAACGGCCGGTGCTTCTTTTCTTATATTTCGTAAGAGGGACTTTGTCTGCATGACATTTCTGAATGAACTGTCCGTTACCAGAAAGATAACGTCAGTACCTGAGAAGTAGAAACTCCAGAGGTCCTGGAACACAGCCTGCCCCGCGAAGTCCCAGATCGTGCATAAGAACGTTCCAAACTGTATCGTTTCTGAGGAATCTACGGCCACATTGATTGTAGGAGTGTAGCCTCCGGGAGCTGGTTCCTTTCCGAAAAGTAATCTAAGCAGTGTGCTCTTTCCAACACCACCGCTACCTACGAAAGACACCTTGAATCTTGTGAATATGAGTTCTCCAAGGATTTCATCGAGATTATCACGAATGTATCCCATGCTATTTCCACGGAGTGCTGTTGAAACTCTTGCAGCACCTTCTCTAACACGATGCTGGATAACTCGATCTTCATCACGACCGTCAGTCACGAAAAGTAGTAGCATTTCCCCATCTACTTCGGCATGGAAGATTTTGTGCTTCTCACCGACGAAAACAGGGGTATCAGTTGCTAAACCTTGAGTATTCTGCATGTCACCGAATCCTCTGATGAACTCAGCAATATCGTCGTCACCAAAGTCGATTTTCCAGAATCTTGTTTTCACTACAACGTTACCATCTTTTTGAATGAGCAGGACGTTGTGTATCATCGGTTTCTCACAATCCGTGTTTGTTTTCAGACTCGTGATAGTTTTTAGATGTTATCGTGCTGTCTATCTGTATTTCACCTTTAAGCTTACTGTGATGTGTTCATTCTTTGAATGTAATGATTCCTCGTTTGTGTAGCTCTGTAAATACTGCGATTAGCACACTTGGTTCCAAATCCATTGCTTTTGCAATGCTGTTAATGGTGAGATCCCCATCGATATATTCAATGATGTTTTCCAAATCCGCGTATAGTGAAAGGACTTCATTATCAGGAGTCCCTGTCATTATGGGTACATCCTCAGCTTTTACCAACATTACACAGTCAATAGACCCTAACCTGTTCAGCAAATGTATTGCACCAAGGATAAGCTCGGGACCTTTTCCAGGAACCAAACGTGACATGGTTAGAGACCCATCAAGACGATGCCATACTGCTTCTAGAAAATCTCGTACCGGTGGATGTTCAAATCGGTCCCAAATAAGCGCTCTTTTTTGAACTGGTGATATCTTCCCAGCAAATTGTTCTGGGGGTAGAGTAGCCAGAAGCTTCAGCGTGAACAATGGAGAACGAAAGAGATCAACGGGGTCTTCACTGATTACTGGTACTTCGTCAAGAAAGAGATCAGGGAGAAATGAGAAACGAGAACGTAATTTTTCAACATCAGCATCTTTCCCTGTAATTAATGTGAAAATATAGAAGTTACGTTCAATTGTAATATAACTTAAATCGCCTGTTCTGAAAACAGAGGTTTCCGTTGGACTGCTTTGGTCAATCTTGAAAGCTGTGATTGCAGCCACAATATTTGGAGCGAGATCCAAGAAACGAGAACGTTCATCGTAGTAATAACTGTACACAGCCTCACCGGTTCTTCTATCAACAACAAAGAATGCTTGATGCCCAAGTTCTTCATCCTCTGAAGTAGCTGAGTCTGGTAGTACATCCACCTTGTCCTCGATAATCCATTTTTCACGCGCAAGCTCAGGATGCATATCACTGAACTCACCATATGCAATTATTGACAAGAGTAGATGAGTAGGTCGTGGAGAAACTGAATCGCACAGGTTGATTCCAAGACTCACTTCGATATCACGTGCATGTTCAAGCTCTTCATCAGATCCTGGTACTACTACTATGTTGGCTTTACTGTTGATTCTTATCCTTTGAACAGCCTCTTCTACTCGATCTCCCTCTGATAATACACCGGAAACAACTACTGCAAATGCATCGAAAGATGAGAGAACCTTTGGCCATACGTCACTTATTATCTCATCATAATGGTATTGAGTTACACGAATCAGATAGGGTCCTAAGCGAATAGCTTGAGATAGAGATTTCCTATCTGCGCCCGTATTCTGGACCATCAACTCAATTGCAGATGTTGTCACGTCTTCTGGGGGAGGTTCTACAACAGTGATAATGCAGATGTTCACTGGAATTCTAAGGTGCGTTTCAGCCACTTTCTCAAAATCTTCTTTGAATTCACGTACTGAATTTCGTTCTATCTCATCAGATACATGCCAATCAAGTTTCTTGATGTTTGTAATCTCCTTTTCAGAGAAAACATCAGAGTCACCAATAATGATTAACACCGTTACATCCCCAACTTTGAGGATACTAACTGCACGTTCTCCAATCTTAGTTGTAATATACTTCTGAGCTGCATTGTCCTCGATTAGAGAATAGTACTCAGAAACTGCATTCTGAAAAAACTCGTCTGTTATTTTTGATTGAGTGAAATGTAGAGATGCAAGTACCTTCGAACCCAGCAGGTCATACAATGTAGCACTCGCAATCAAATTCTCCAGTTCTCCCGTTTCACTCAGAAACGCACTGATACCCTTATCTAATGGGTTGGTAACAGCTACCAGAAACTTGGTCAAAGGTGGACACTCATTAGATGTTCATTTGACCAATCTTGTAGGACCTTATATACCAACCCACAATAGGAAACTATGAGGTTGATTAGACACGAATTATGACCTCACAGAGTCCCTCCAGTGCCGCTCCTGGAAGCACTTCACTCTGGTGTCCAAGTTTGTGCAACTTACAATGAACGGTACTCACTAATCAACCTTACTCGGTTCTCTTACCAAAGAAATCCTTGAAAGAAATCATACCTCTCATCAATCTTTGATAATCGGAATTGAGCCATTTCGTTTCATACTCGACCACATCATGACCTTCACCTGAGGTAATTACTGGTAAATCTGAAATCGCTTCAGAAACAGTTACTGGAGGTGGGAGTCCATCCACATCAATGTGAGCATCATACCGCGTTTTACCTCTAGCAATTGAAGAAAGTCTAACATCAGGGTCTCTAATAGAAATACCAATCCGATTTGCTACAATGAACACTCGTCTTCTTCGCTGAGGAACTCCGAATTGTTCTGCCTTCAATATGTAAATCTGTGTTGTGTACTCTTCTGCTTCAAGGGATTCAATTAAGGATTTCAACAGTTTCCCCTTCTGCATCGATCTAATTCCTGGTACATTCTCAAGAAGTACATATTCAGGTTCAAGCGCTCTAACAAAATCAAGTGTTTTGAAAAGCAGCGAATTTCGGACATCATTTGGGTTCCATTTTCCCGCAGTTGAGAAACCTTGACACGGAGGGCCACCAGCTAGAAGCTTTAGGGTTCTTCCCTGCAATTCAGATTCTATGTTCTCAAGAAGGATGTTAGCATCCTCACTCTTGTTGATATCAGTTTGAATTACTTTCGTTTTTGGATTATTGGACCGATAGGTTTCGCACATATGTGGGTTTGAATCTGATGCTAAGATAATCTTGTGACCCGCTTGTTCCAAACCTTCTGAGAGACCTCCAGCTCCACAGAATAGATCTATGCCTAATCCCTTACGAATCATTGTTCCAATAGATCTAGCAAGAAGAGGTGGAACAGCATTTCCAATCTGTTTGTACCTGGAACTCAAACTACCCCTGAATCGATAATGATCGGGGAATGATTGAAGCCTTGCTGCCTCTCTCATTGAGATGAGTCGATCTTGTAAAGGATGAATAAAGGTGCCATTTCCAGGGCGATTGAAGTAAGTATTGACCGTGTAACTTGGCATCGTTCCATTCAATCGACCGTAGTAAGTTGTGCGACCTCCAGACTTCTTGATTTGGGTCAATCTAGCGGATTTTGCCACAGTGGTTTCTGGTAGATTCATCCAATTTCCACCAGGTGGTACGTTTCTTACCACTTCCATATCCAGTTCACTGAGTGTAGCACAGACATGATTATACAATACCTTCTCTGTTTGTTCTACTGCATCAGGAATTATTGTGGTGAGAGTCACAAAGAATCATTTTACAAAGGAGCCTGAAAGACTTTCCCATCATATAATTTTTAGACTAATCTGGATAGTGTTTCTAGAATTAGTTTCTTTTCTTCATCAGGGGTCTTTCGAATTTCAAGAATTGATTTTGCTTGACGTAAACCAAATCCGTAGAGGGCAAATACGCTTGCTTCAATGGTGGGATAGTCAAGAGTCCGAACAGCTTTGCGCAAGTTCCTTGCAGTTTTACTGCCACTCAAAGGTCTTACAATCGGTAGATTCTGCAATTCACGAATGGATACGTGATTATTGAAATTACTGATTTGAAATCTCCAATTCATGAGTTCTGAATTTAAAATACCAAGAAAATAGTCGAGATTGTTCGAAGTCTCTTTTCCATTTACAACAATATAATTGCATGAATTAGCAAGAACAGAGCCGGGTTCGACTTGCGCAAACTTGAGTCGCCATCTCTGTCCCATGTTAGAAACCTGTTGACAAGCAATCCGATTCATATTGATGTGTTCAGAACGACTCGATGTTTCAAGAGTTTTCTTGAATTTACGTATCTTTACAAATTCAGATTTGTGCCGACTGTCTCTCAGAGCAAATCTAGAGATATGCGATCCTCTTACAAGGGGGGTATCAGTTTTGTTAGATGTAATTGAGTTCTTGTTGATAGTGAGGTCGAGCTCACCGCGGCGAACCAGTACACTTGTTATTGTTCCAAGCGGAGGATGATTGTGAAGTGTATCAAGCAGTTTAAACCCAGTTGCATCAATTCGTGGGATTGTAAGTGTAGACCCCATTGTTCTTAGAATGCGGTCTTGTCTGATTTTCATCCGCTTTCTTTCTAAGGCATCTTCCAAACTAACTCGATTGAAACCAACCTCGATATTTTCAGAGTGACCACCTTTCTCAATTGTAATAATAGATACAGATTGGGTTACTCCAGGAAATATTCGAGATGTTTCAGGAAAATCATCAATGGTCCTCAAATTATTTTGTTGAAGCAAATTCGCTCTCAATCGCTGAGCTGAAACATCACCCAAAATGTTTGAAGGCACTATGCAACCGATTTTCCCTCCGTTACGTGTGAGCTGCATAGCTCGTTCTAAAAAGAGCTGATAGGTGTTAATTGAGTAACTAGTTGCTAGATGAAATTCATGAGATTCGCGGAAGTATCTAGTAGCTTCTCGAATACTTCGCTTATGTTCTTCAAAGAAATTTGTACTAATTTCTCGTTCTCCGCTAGTCAGACGTTCACGGATAAATTCAGCCAGATTAGGTTTGAGTCTTTCATATGGAGGATTCATGACAATGAAATCAAATCCATCCCGCGTGTCAGAGAAAATCTCGGGATATTCACGATGCCATTCAAAGGCATTGATACTCGTAGGATCACGGAAAAAGTGTTGATGGTCTGATTCACCTTGAGAACCATGAAATGAAATCAATGAGTTACCTTTCTTCAAAGTCGTACCTACCAAGGAATCAGCAAGAAATCCTTTTCCATTCCCATTGAGAATGCGTAACGAAATGTCTGCTACTTCTAATGCGCCCGGGTCTAGATCAACTCCATAAAGGCCAGGTTGACGATTCGACAATATTTCTTGAATATCAGATTTTGGAATGCCAGCTGCCTGAGCAGTGTCGGTAGCAACCTTTGTGAAAGATTGCATCAAGTTTGCAACCGAAATCAGAAACACACCTGCACCACATGCGGGGTCAAGTGCTCGTAGAGAGATGAAATCCTCAAAAGATGATAGTCCCTTTTTCGAAATCGCTTGTACATGTTTCGCCAAATCATTCCTCATTGTTAGATTTACAATATAATCAGCGACAGCTTGAGGAGTGTAATATGCACCAAGAAACCTCTGATACGACCCATGATTAAGTGAAGCTGGTAGGCGATATGAACCAAGCGAGTGGATCCAACCAAGGAGATTTACAAAATCATTCAATGGGAATTCCTGAATTTCTTCATTAGGAATCATCGAGGTTGTATCTTCTGCCTGATTCACAAGATCAAGAACATCTCTTCTTGAAACACCCACACGATGTCCCTCAAATGAGAGGTTATTCAATAGAATCTCATCTTTTTCTAAACCTAGTTCTTCGGAAGAGAATCTACTTTTGAGAACTAGATTCAATGCGGTCAATCGAGTAGCATCAATCAATAGTCGAGGATTATCTGATACTTGTGTTTCTAGATAGCTATGAACATCACTGATAATTGACCAAGCGATAGCTCCTAGCCGTTCTTCCACAATTGGACCTCACAGGTCCTTTGTAAGTATGCAAGAAAGATGTTTTGCTATTCGAATCCCATTGAAGATTAGTCACAAATTTCAGATTCTTCAATGGAACAACCAATATTATAGGTGAGTAATGTATGTCTGAAGGTATGGTGCCTGAGAGAACAATTTCAGACATAGAATATTTAGCATCACATTGTTGGCCTGCAAAAGAGATTGAGAGATACCAAGAGTGGATTATTCACTGGAATGATGCTGTGACATGGAGAGCTAACAGCGTCTTGCCAATTGGTGAACCCTCTGACATGTTAGAGGATGCAATAGACTATGTCATCAAGTTCTACGAAGAACGGAACACACCAGCTGCATTCAAGATTACTGAAGAAAGCAAACCTGAAGATTTGGATATAACACTTGAAGAAATGGGTTTCGTGAAATTCATGAACACATATTTACAGACTGTTCCCACTGACGAATTGGCATGCTTAGATCCAAGAGTTGGTGTGGACCTTCTTCGAGTGAATGATGAGTCAATTGATACTCTTATTCATCGTTCAAAGAGGGATGAGTTTGCACTTGAAATACGCAGAGAGATAATTCATCGTATCGAAGGAGAGAAGAAGATTGCACGTGTGATGATAGACGGTCAAATCGCAGGTGTGGGTCTTGGTGTTGTAGAGGAAGATATGCTAGGTATCTTCTCAGTCAGAACATTGCCTGAATATCAGCACCGTGGAGTAGCTTGGTCAATAAGTTGTGCTCTGGGAATGTGGGGAGAAGAAACCGGCGCACGTACTGCATTTCTCCAAGTAGAAGCAGATAACTCACCAGCATTGGGACTTTACAATTCGATGGGATTCAAGACACAATACACCTACTGGTATAGGATTCTCGGCGAAGGATTCTCTGAGTCACAATATGAGTACTCCTGCTAAGAGTCAGGCTATTAAGTAATGAACTAGTAGTTTTCATTGGTCACGCAATTGGGCAGTATTGACCAGAATCTCAATAGTTAGTGACCACTCTTACGCATCGTGAGTAAATACTCAAAAAATAGAGGTTTCAAACTGATGTTAGATAAATTGCAACAATGTGTTCGTTCAGGTGAAGACCTCGGTGCTGATTTCGTCGAAGCGCGTTACGACGACCTCACATTGAGAACTCTCCAACGAATCAATGATATCTGGC
>JABCTV010000138.1 GCA_018238205.1 Candidatus Thorarchaeota archaeon | reverse complement strand
AAAAATCTAGTATTTGATACCAAGCTTCTTGGATAATTTGTCAAGCATGTCCTTAGTCATTGCCGCAAGATCATAGTCTGGTGTCCAACCCCACTCTTCTGTAGCGACACTGTCATCAAGAGATGCTGGCCATGTTTCTGCAATTGCTTGTCTGAAGTCTGGCTCATATGACATTTCAAACTCAGGGATGTGCTTCTTGATCTCTGCTGCAATTTCCTCTGGAGCAAAACTCATCGCAGTGATGTTGAAACTTCTGTGCTTCAACTTACTCTCATCAGCTTCAATCAAATCTATTGTACATTTGATACAGTCGGGCATGTACATCATCGGCAGGTAAGTTCCCTTGTCAAGAAATGATGTGTACTTCTTATTCTTGAGTGCTTCATAGAATATCTCTACTGCATAGTCTGTTGTACCACCCCCAGGCAACGCTTCAGAGCTAATGATTCCTGGATATCTTAGTGAACGGAAATCTACACCGAACCTCTTTGTGTAGTATTCGCCCCATAATTCTATGAAAACTTTTGTAACTCCATATGCACTAGTCGGTCTCATGATAACATCGTTGGGTGTATTCTCTCTAGGAGTACTGGGACCAAAGGCTGCAATAGAACTAGGTAACATTACTTGTTCTAGCTTGAGAATTCGCACAGCCTCAAGGATATTGTATCCTCCCTCAACGTTTGTTCTATATGCAAGTTGAGGATTCTTCTCACCAACTCCTGAGAGTACTGAAGCATTGTGAATAACTATGTCAATAGCGTTATCCACCAACATTGAATGAATCTGATTAGGGTCAAGAATATCTAGATGGAGGTATGGACCGTCTTTTGTTAAGATTTCTGGGGGTTTCTTTCTCCCAGTTGCGATAACGTTTTTCCCACCATATTTTTTCCTCAGAGCTCCTACAAGCTCTGTGCCAATCTGACCATAAGATCCAGTTACTAAGAAGCGTGTCATATTTCCTCAGTCCAAGTCACATGATTGATTTACGAACCGCCGAGATTGCCATGTTAAAAGTCTTGACCTCAGTGATGAATCGTTCAATAATTAGATTGATATTCTTTCAGAACTAATTTTCCAACAGGAATTGCATTGAGGAGTGAAAGAGAAGTGAATAGAAATCAAATTCTAACTTGTTTCTTTTTACTCACTCTGCTCATCTTTGTAATCCCTTCACAATATGATTCATTGGTTTTGGACAACAGCTTACAATCCCTAGGAGATGCTAATGAAACCTTTCCAATAATACACCCTCCTTCAGATACTCAGTTCACCGAAGGAGAAGTTGGGCATTCTCTCATTTGGGGTATTGAATATAATTATTCATTATCCTATACGATATACCGGAATGGTACTGCAATATATTTCGGTCAATGGAGTGAAGGACCTGTCGAAATTTCTTTGGATAATCTTTTGCCTGGACTCTATCTTTATAGTATGTATATCCCTGATGCTGCAAATCACTTTGTAAGAGTTACAGTACTATCTACATCATCTGCTAATATTTCGTCACCAATGAATCCTCTCTCAGTTGTGAACATAGGATTTGTGGGTATAATCTCAGTATTTGTAATTCTCATACTGAAACATAAGAATGAAAAAAAAATGTAATTCTTGTAAAAGTCTTGACCTCTGCAATACTTTGCTCCCGCTGCTCCAAAAATCCGTCTTTTGTTATGCTAACTTGCTCATTGAATTGACAATTAAATTTCAGAAAGGAGAATAGAATGTTGAAAAGACAACTGGGAATCAAACACTTACTCTTTTTTCTATACAGCTGTTCTAAAATTAGATTGATATCAAATTTTGACATATTCATTCTTGGTGTTTCTAGAGGGTAAAGAAGCATGAGGAAGAGGTCTGCACTTCTAGGTACGGTCATTATCTTAGTCATAGCTCTATATCCTTCAATTTCATTAACACCCATTCATTTGGAGAAGATAGATTATGATTATGATTTACGACAGGTATGTTTTAACCCCCTGTCTGATGGTGGTGTAGGATCCAATCTGACATGGACGTCAAGAACGCAACAAGTTCCTCAGCTTTTAGAAAACGAGAGTATAGCAGTTGGAGATCATGTAGTTCTAAATGCAACCTTCCCGGACAGTTTAAATATTACACATTGTGAGATGAGAGTCTGGAATGGCTTCACTTATGCAACCACTCGTCCGCTCGTTCCAGCAAGTGATCCCTGGGGTAATTTCGAAGGTCCAATAAATCCTGAAGATTTTGACTGGATTATCATAACTGGTATTGAGAGGGGGTTGTTAGTCAATATCACTTGTAACTTCACAAATGGTGATAGCGACTTCATGGTATGGGATGGAACCCTAGACCAAACGGAGTTTGAACATACTAATAATCTAGCAAGAATGACTTCTGGACGTAAACCTGAACATGATTCGTTTATTTGGAGTTCTGACAACGATACAATGTTCTTAGGATGTTTGAATTATGATAATACAACTATTGGAAATTGGACTCTAAACATTCAAGTAGGCATTGATGCAATTGAATCTGTTAATGCATCAAGCATAGGGATGGATACTTACTATATTACAGGGCGAAATCAATCATGTTTCGTTTGTGCTACTGGATATACCGACTTGAATGAATCCATCGTGCTGTTAAGGGAGCAAATCAGTATCTGTAATTTCTTTGCACCTAATGTCGCTATCTATCCTCCAGTAACTCTTCCAAGTGATGACAAAACCTACAATATTAGCTGGTCATGTTTTGATAGAAATGCAGATGATGTGAATTACTACTCAGTATGGATTAGTAGCAATGATGGCTATACCTACTTGCTTGTAGCACAAAATTTGACAAGAACTTGGCATCTCTGGAATTCAACGGGATGGTTTGAGAGTTGTTACACTTTTCGTGTGAGAGCCTACAGTCTTGATTTCACTATCGCTGGTATGACAGATGTTTCAGATCCACCTGCAGGATACTGGCCTGGTGATTATAGTGATGGCATATTTATCCCCTTTGAAGCAGGAGAACATTATGTCATGCCAACCAAGGATGTGGGTGTTCATTCAGCTTCATATATTGCGTATTCTGAAGGGGAAAATGGAAATTATATCAATTGGACTCTGTACTTTGCTAACTGGGGGAATGATCCAGATTTTATAGATTATAAAATCTATAGAAATAGAACACTACTCACAGTGGGTCGGCACGTTTTTAGTCAAGACTCGTTTATACTTTCAATAAATGTAGATGGTCTTTTAGAAGGTACTTACAAATACTTGCTTAGTTTTAGAAATCCTGGTTCATATGGTCGTACTGTTCGGGATGAAGTTTTTGTCTTTGTTGATAGCGCTTCAATAACTCCAACGCCTGCTATCCTCTCAATCTTACAATTAGTATTCATATCTAGTATACTACCAATAGTTTTGATTGTAATAATTATCATTGTCAACAAAAGTCATGATTCTCATAACAGTGGTTATCGGTGACTTATTCTTGTGTATCTTTGAATGAAAAGAAAAGTGATGGTGCTACGCCTTTGATACGCAACACCTTCTCTAATTATTTAGATTGTTTTTCACGAATACCTGCTTGAGCTGCAGCTAATCGGGCGATTGGCAACCTATAGGGGGAGCATGAAACGTAGTCGAGACCTATCTTGTGGAAGTATCCAACAGAACGTGGGTCTCCACCGTGTTCTCCGCAAACACCGAGCTTGATATCGGGTCTGGTCTTTCGACCTCTCTCAATTGCAATCTCGATGAGTTGACCAACCCCTCGCATGTCGATGCTAGCGAATGGATCGTTTCGTAAGATATGTCTGTCAAGATACTCAGGCAAGAATGAATCTATGTCATCCCTTGAAAAACCAAATCCCATTTGTGATAGGTCGTTGGTTCCAAAGGAGAAGAATTCTGCACTCTTTGCCATGTCTCCTGCGCGCATGCAAGCCCTTGGAATCTCAATCATTGTTCCGTACATGTATGGAATATCTAAACCAAATCTTTCTTTGACTTCTTCATATACTGCAGTGACAATGAGTTCCATTGTGCGTAGCTCTGCTGCTCCAACAGTAACCGGAATCATGATCTCAATATCGACTTTCTTACCTTCTTTGATAAGTTCTCCACCTGCTTCAAGGATAGCTCGAACTTGCATCTCGTAGATTTCCGGATATGTTATACCCAGACGAACACCACGATGACCAAGCATGGGATTATTTTCCTTAATTGCCTCACCACGCTTCTTGACCTCTTCAAGATCGATTCCTAGAGCGGTAGCCAATTTTTCTTGACCGAATTTGCTTTGAGGAACGAACTCATGAAGTGGCGGGTCAAGCAATCGAATGGTGAATGGTAAACCATCCATCACTTCCATTGTTGCTTTGATGTCCTTCTTAACAAAGGGTTCTAATTCATCCAGGGCTCTGATTCTCTCAGAACGAGAATGGCTCATGATCATTTTACGAAGTAAGAAGAGTGGTTCATCGCTTCCTTCTCCATAGAACATATGTTCTGTCCTGAAAAGACCGATTCCTTCTGCTCCAAAATCTAATGATAGTTGGGCATCTTCGGGTGTATCTGCATTTGCTCTTACACCAAGTCGACGATGCTTGTCGATGAGTCCCATGAACTCTTTGAGCCGCGGATTCTCAGTGGCCTCGATCATTGGAAGTTCGCCTGCGTAGACTAAGCCAGCTGTACCGTTGAGTGTTAGAATGTCTCCTTCTTTGTAGACCTTACCATCAATGGTGACCTGCTTCTCAAAGGTGTTAATATCAAGTCCAGTTGCACCAACAATACAACACTTACCCCATCCTCGTGTAACAAGTGCAGCATGGCTCGTCATTCCACCACGAGCAGTCAATATTGCTATGGCAGCTCTCATACCCTCAATATCTTCTGGTGAGGTTTCTTCACGGACAAGAATGACGTTCTTTCCATTCTTTTTCCATTCTACGGCTGCTTCTGATGTGAAGACAATTTGACCAAAAGCACCTCCTGGACCTGCGGGGAGCCCCCGAGCGATGGAAGTGGCTTTTGCTTCGGCCTTGGAATCCAAAATTGGATAGAGTAGCTGACCAAGTTGATCTGGGTTCATCCGTAGGATTGCAGTTTCTTCATCAATATCCTTATTCTCCAACATATCCATTGCGATGTTCAGAGCTGCAGTAGCTGTCCTCTTTCCAACACGATGTTGGACCAAGAATAGCTTATGATCCTCAATTGTGAACTCAAGGTCTATCATATCTGTAACATCTTTTTCAAGAATACTATTGATTTCGACAAGTTGCTTGTACATCTCCGGCATTGCTTCTTCCAGAGTTACCAAGTCCTTACTTTGGTCGTTCTTACTGGCCTCATTCATTGCGTTTGGAGTTCGAGTGCCTGCAACAACATCTTCTCCCTGTGCATTAATCAAGAACTCTCCATAGAATTGGTTTTCTCCAGTTGCAGGATTTCGTGAGAATGCAACTCCAGTTGCTGAATCGTCGCCCATATTACCAAAGACCATTGCCTGAACAGTGCAAGCTGTTCCCCATTTGTCAGGAATGTTTTCGATTCTTCTGTATGCAACAGCTCGATTTCCACCCCAGGATTTGAATACAGCACGTACTGCTCCCCAGAGCTGTTCATATGGGTCATCTGGGAACTCTTTACCTAGGGTCTTCTTTACAGCATCTTTGTACTCATTACAGATTTCTTTAAGGTGTTCAACGTTAAGGCAAGTATCGGTTAGGCAACCTGCATCTTTCTTCTTTCTCTCGAGGATTCTCTCCATCTGAGCTCTAATACCATGTCCCTCTTCGGGCTCAATACCTGCGGCTTTCTCCATGACCACATCACTGTACATCATGATTAATCTTCGATAAGAGTCATAGACGAATCGCTCATTCTCAGTAATCTCAATAAGACCCGGAATTGTAGATGTGGTTAAACCGACGTTTAAGACCGTTTCCATCATACCAGGCATACTTTGCCGAGCACCAGAACGTGTGGAAACAAGCAGTGGATTCTTTGGGTCTCCAAATTTCTTTCCCATCGCTTCTTCAACGAAAGACATTGATTCCGTTGCTTCTGCCTTTGTTTCTTTACTGAAATCTCCAGTTGCAAGATAGTTATTGCAGACATCTGTAGAAATCGTAAAACCTGGTGGTACAGGCATTCCAAGGAGAGTTGCTCCTGCAAGTGAGGCACCCTTTCCACCAAGTAAATTCTTCATAGTATCATTACCGTCGGCTTTTCCCGCGCCGAATTTGAAAACGTGTTTACCTTCTAGTTTTGTCATGTCAACTCACCTTTGCTTGTATTCGGTAGTAGTTGAGGTTGAAGTCCGGATAATCGGATCGACTCATTCGATTAGTATACAATTGTTATTTTGCAGTGAAGATAGCAATTGCGATTGGTTCAGGTTCTTTTGATGCTTCATTAATAATCTGTCTATAGTGGCGATACATCGTTGTATTATGGTCTATCCGAAAGCCTTTTTCCCAAAATGAATAGCACTTTGATTTACACTCTTGAAGAAATTACGATTCAATTTGAGGAATGTATTATGATTGACCTCACAATAAACGAAGACCAGCTAAAGAGAACAGTAGAACGTGCCAGAGAACGGAATATCGTTATTCCAACCTATGAGCAGATGAAGAACCCAAGTCAGATTCCTGATAGAATTAAGAGCGAACTCTGTGATATTGAACTCTGGGATGTCGTTCCCCAGAACCTTTGTAGAATTACTTGGAAAAACGAACCGCAAGACAAGGGTGGTCTCTATCGCCCTCTTGCCAACTACATGGAAATTCCTCCTGAACTTACAGGTGTTGAAGCTAGAATTATTGCTCTGGTCGGAAAATGGTTTCCCACTGGATCACACAAAGTCGGAGCCACCTTCGGATGTTTGGTTCCTCCCCTTGTAACAGGTCAATTTGATCCTACTTTCCATAAAGCTGTTTGGCCATCCACTGGAAATTACTGTCGTGGAGGAGCTTATGACGCAGCACTTCTTGCATGTGAAAGCATTGCAATTCTTCCTGAGGAGATGAGCCAAGAACGATTTGATTGGCTCAAGTCTGTTGCTGGTGAGATCATCAAGACCCCTGGATCTGAGAGCAATGTCAAGGAGATATATGATGAGGTTAAGCGACTGTTAGCAACTAGAGAGAATTTGTTTGTATTCAATCAATTTTCAGAATTTGGAAATTACCTATTTCACTATGACGTAACTGGAAATGCCATGACTGAGATACTTGACAAAGAGCTTGGTAATGACAAATACCGTGGAGTCTGCCTTACAACTGGTTCTGCTGGAACTATTGCATGTGGGGACTTCATGAAGCAGGCTTACCCAACTTCAAAAATTGTAGCGGGTGAAGCAGTTCAATGCCCAACCCTCTGGCTGAATGGTTACGGGGCCCATAGAATCGAAGGTATTGGGGATAAGCATGTGCCGTGGATTCACAATACCCGAAATACTGACATGATTATTGCAATAGATGATGATGATGCAATGAACCTCATGAGGCTATTCAATGAACCTGAGGGTCGCAAATATCTCATCAACGATATTGGTGTACCAGAAGAAACAGTATCCCAGCTTGGACTATTGGGTATCTCAAGTATAGCTAATCTTCTGATGAGCATTAAATTCGCAAAATACTACGAACTCACCAAGAATGATGTTGTTCTAACCATATTCACAGATTCAATGGACTTGTATCAATCACGCATGCTTGAAGCTCAGGCAACTCATGGAGCATACTCGGTCAAGGATAGTGTGAAGGACTACCATGGTCATCTGATAGCCCAGAAGACTGATGCTCTGATTGAACTTGATTATTATGAGAGAAAGAGAGTTCATCACTTGAAATATTACACATGGATAGAGCAGCAGGGTATGGAGCTAGATGAGTTGAATGCTCAGTGGTACGACTTCCCAGGTTACTGGGAGAACATCCAGCAGATGACTCCGAAGATTGACACTCTAATCACGGAGTTCAATGAGAAGGTTGGATTGATCTAATAATCTAAGCACCACAA
>JABCTV010000137.1 GCA_018238205.1 Candidatus Thorarchaeota archaeon | reverse complement strand
TAGGTGAACAGATTGTTGAGTCGCCTTGCAGAGGTATATACGCGTTGATTCTTATCGTATTTGCTGAAAAGGTCACCCTCTTTGAACGTCTTCACGGCCCATTTTCTTCAGGGATATGGTCACAGCCTCAGTTATGGATGGAGGCTTCCTAGGTACAGCTCTTTGGGGCTACGCTGGAAGCATAACAATGATTGTTATCGCAGTAACATCGCCTATTCTTGGCGCTATTGCTGATTTTTCAGGTTCAAAGAAGAAGTTCCTGACCTTTTACACTGCTTTGTGTATTTTCTTCAACAGCCTTCTATTCTTTACAACCAAGGATGCAGCGCCGATTTTTGGATTACCGATTTGGATGTGGGCGTTTGTTATATTCATCTTGGCTAATATTGGCTTCCAGGGTGCTCTTCCATTCTATAATGCTTGGTTACCAGAAATCAGTGATGAAAGCAATATTGGTCGAATTGGTGGAATGGGTTTTGCAGCTGGTTATGTAGGTGCACTACTAACAATCATCATTGCTCTTGTTAGTGTAATGGCTCTAGGATACGATTCGACTGTACCATTTCTATTAGGTGCAATGTTCTTCCTAATTTTCTCAATACCCAGTATTAAGGGATTGAAGAATCGACCTGCAACTGCACGTCCTGAGGAAGAGGGTATGAGTTTAGCCAAGGTCGGCTTCAAGAGAGTTTCGAAGACACTCAGAGAAATTAAGACCTATCAAGGACTTCCACTCTTCATGGTTGCCTATTTCCTATTCAGTGACGCAATTACAACGGTTATCTATTATGCTGCACTTTATGGAGAAACTGTATATGCATTCGCGATTACTGATATTCTAATATTCTTCGCAGTGACGCAGCTTACGGCAATACCTGGTGCTTTCGTCTTTGGATATGTAGCTGATAGAATTAAGACTAAGCCCACCCTTATGATCACATTAGGAATCTGGGTCTTTGCTCTTCTATTAGCATTCTTTGGTACAGATCCAATGATCTGGTGGATAGTTGGATTGATAGCAGGTGTTGGAATGGGTTCTGCTCAAAGTACAGCACGGAGCATGTTTGGCCAGTATATTCCTGAAGAGAAGAAGAGCGAAATGTTCGGCTTCTATGCGCTGACAGGAAAGTTTGCAGCAATTCTTGGACCATTGGTTTATGCTTTCGTCATAACTCTTGCTGAGAGTGCAGGCTTAGGTTTGGTTATGGCAAACAGATACGCACTACTCAGTGTTCTGATCTTCTTTGTTGTATCACTCGTAATCTTGTACTTCGTTAAGCAACCAGTACAGGGTGAATCTGGTGCAAAGACTGAGATACATCTAGAAGACGACCAACCATTAGCTTAGTTCATCGAGTGTGAGGAGGGTCTCCCCCTTCTCCTCTCCACTATTTTTTCATCTACATTTTTCAACAAAGTACCGTTCATAATTTTCAGTTCGAAGTTCAAAGCGTTCTAGTCGATTCAAATTTTTCTCAAGGGTAATCAAGAGATTGAATGCAATATCGAAAATGAGATCTGCAAGAATCACAAAAAGGGATAACGTGATAATACAGCCCCGTATTGCCGGATAATCCAACAATAGGAGACTATCAAACATATATTTACCTACACCTCGCCAAGTAAAAACAACTTCAACTAAAACAAGTGTGCTCATGAAAAGTGGAAACCACTCTTTGATTACTTGAAGTGATTTTCTTAAGCTGGAATAGAAATTGTATTCTGAACTTATTCCTTTTACAAAATCAGAGGTGGCCCTCTCTATTGTTAGATTTTCAGAGAGATTCGTTTTCAATGTGGAATATATTATTGAAGTACCACCTAGTGTCAGAATACTCATCGGGAGAAATAAATGAAAAAGCACGTCAATGTATATCATAATTCCTCCTGAAGCTGTTGTCAGGGATGCTATCCACGTTTCGTATGCTATTGTTCCAAACTCTGGGAATCCAAATCCGAAGTGGTTAGGTAAAGCGTATGCTCCTGCAAAAAGAACTACCATTCCAACCCAGTAAATCGGCGTGCTATTGGTTATCTGTGAAGAAATTTTACTAATCTTGGAAGACCTTCCGAACTCGATGTCTTCTTCACGAGCAACAAGGGCGCTCCCAATTAATAGAGATGCAAAAAGTGACACTCCAACGAGAAGAGACGTATTTGCGATTCTCTCACCAAGATGAATAGAAACGGGTTCATGAGTTAGAAATGAATGCCCAAAGTCCCCTGAAATACAATTCATCATATGCCTCCAGCACATATTGATAAACTCTGCAACATCGGGATGAGGGACTAGACCCCATTTTATGATATCTTGCTCTCTCATAATATGTGTAAATGGATTTTGAAAAATATCACCGACTTCTACCAAGCACATGAAACTAATATTATAGCTAAGCATTGGAATGATTAACAGAAAGAATGTAAAGAAGATGACACCAATATAGAAAATAAATGATCTCAAGCATCTTGATATAATATATTTCCACATTGCCACTTTCTCTCGGTCTCCAATCCAATCCAGTCAGTACCTAGTAATACTATGTACTGATTCTTGTTATGATTAATAAGAATAACTATCACCGTAAACAGGATTTGGAAGTAGATTCACTATAGCTTGGGCAAGACCTTGCTTCCAAAGAGTTCTATCTGCTTTAGCTCTTCTTGATGTGGAAACATGAAGATTGAATGTGATACACCTAGATCTCTGTACGCCTCTAATTTCTTAATAATAATCTTTGGAGTGCCCCACATTGATGACGAGACTCGCTCACGATACTTTTCCAAGGGAATATTGCGTTTCTTAGCACCTTCAATAATTCCTTTCTCCATGTCTTCTTCATTTTCAAAAACGTGCGTCCAGAAACCTACCGACTTCTTGATTTCTTTGGAGCGCCCATATTCCTTCCTATAAACTTCAAGTTTACTAAAGATGGAATCGAGTTGTTTAGGCGTGAAAGCCCATGCGAGATTAATTCCATCACCATGCTTTGCAGTTAACTTCAACATGTGCTGTTTTCCATACATAGTACCTACCCAAATTGTAGGATGTGGTTTTTGAACAGGTTTGGGAAATGACACGAGTTCCTTGATTTTGTAATGTTTGCCATCAAAACTCGCCTTATCTTCGGACCAAATACTCCTGATGATCTGAATTGACTCTGCGAGTTGTTCTATTCGTATCATATCATCAGGAAAATCATATCCGTAAGCCCCATATTCGAGTTTTTTCCAACCAGCTCCAATCCCAAATTCAAGTCGCCCCCCAGACAATACATCTAGCGTTGCCGCCATCTTTGCATGCAGTGCTGGGTTTCGATAGCTATTGCAAAATACTAAACTCCCCACTCGAATATCAGGAATCTCAGTAACTAAAGCAGTCATCACAAGCCAAGGATCTAACAAGACTTTGTCCGTTGAATTTCCATCCAGCATAAAATGGTCCGAGAACCATACTGTACTAAATCTATTATCCAGCCCTTTGAGAGCAATCCTGGAGATATCCTCATAATCAAAACCAAATTGAGGTTCTATTTGAATACCGAATTCCACTGTGATTCATTCCTCTTGTTAGCTAACATTTTCTTCAATCGTATTCAGAGGTTAACGACGAATGACCATATCAGGTTTGCGAGAGATATTCATTGCTTCAATAGTAACTATTTTTCATGTTACCTTCACTGATTACTAGATTTGATATGAAAGAATATCCTCTGACAATTAAACTCGAAGAAATTTGGTCACTACTGCAAGGTATTCCTACTGCCCATTTAGCAACAATTGATAAAGATCAACCAAGAGTTCGGCCAATGGGCCTGATTACTCACAATGATTCAATTTGGTTATCCAGTCCGACTGATTGGTCAAAGGTAGAACAGATTCGTGATAATAACAAAGTAGAGTTCACAGTTGCACCAAAATCAGAAACGACTACGGGTTCTATTAGGTTCACTGCGATAGCAGAAATTGTAGAGGATTTGAAAACAAAGGAAGATTTGGCTAAAGTAATGACATGGTTTTCGGACTATTGGAGTGGGCCTGATGATCCAAACTTCACACTCATGAAAATGAAATTGAGCCGTGTACTCTATGATAATCCATTTGATGGTAAGAAATACACGGTTGAACTTTCATAGAACATGAACATATCATCAAATAGTGGATACAGGATTCAAGCGACTAAATTGTAACCAACCTATAAATAGAACAACTAGACCAACCATGAATATTGCTGTACCTGCGGATTCCATTCCAGTATGTATTGCTACAAGACTTCGAAGAATTTGTCCAAGGACTAACATTACAACTCCTAATAGTGCCACTGCTTTTGCACTCTTCGTATCTGCGCTCTTTATCTCAAGTCCTGCATCATGAGTATCTAAGATCGGAGCTTCAGATGTTTTTACGTCAGATAGAAAGAATCGTTTTTTATCCTCTGTGAATGATCCTTCTAAGGAACCTACTTCAACCAGTGATTCGATTGTTTCATAAATAATTTCTTCATTAATGCCAGTAAGATTACTAATCATCTCCAGAGAGCTGATTTTTCTTAATACTACTGTGTCATATAGTGTAGATTCAATATCTTCGTGATTAAGGGATTTAGATTCAATAACCATACTCTCTCACGAAAAATAATGCTTATTATATCTATATAATCAGGACCCACTACGCAGGCTCTCTCCTAGAGGTCACAACGGAAGGTCCTATTACGTGAACTCAATGTGTTACTTTTACGATTATCTAAATAATCGTGATAGAAAAATAGAGGTCTCTACAAGAGAGACCTTATTTCATTCTCAAATATTTTTTTGTCACGCATTGCGTGACCCTGTCGTCAAGCTCGTTTCTCTTTCTCGTATGGTACAGCAATAGCTTTTGGTGGTCTTGAGCGACCAATTCCTGCAAGTGCTATCACTACTAAAATATATGGTATCATTTGAATGAAATTGTTGTAAGGTAGTAAACTTGGTATAGTCAGAGAAATATACGCTTGAAAAGCATCTAGAAATCCAAAGAAAGTGCCTGCTAATAAACTACCAATGGGGCTCCATCCTCCAAATATGAGTGCAGCAAGTGCAATGAAACCACGCCCTGATGTCATCAGTTCCCCGAATCTAGCACCATATCCAATTGAGAGGTACGCTCCTCCAAGACCAGCTAAACAACCACTAATAATAACACCAACAATCCTAATTGTTTCAACATTGACACCCGCGGAATCAAGAGCACTAGGATCCTCACCAGCAGCTCTGAGTCTCAATCCGAAAGGTGTTTTGTACATCACCAACCAGCTTATGATGACTGTGAAGAACATCATGTAGACAATAGGTGAAAGAGAACCAAAGATGTCCCCGACAAATGGAATTTCAGATATTCCTGGAATGACTACCTGTGGGACTCTTGCTACTTCTTCAGAATATCCTCTCGTGCCCCAAATTACTTCTAGCATGAGCGTAGTGAATCCTGCTGCAAAGAGGATTACTCCAGTTCCACTGACTATATGGTCTCCTTTCAGTTTTACCGTTATTATTGCATGAATAGCTGCTAAAGTACCACCTGAAACTACTGCAAATACTAATCCAATCCATGGATTGGATGTATAGTATGTACCAGCAACTGCGCCAAATGCGCCAATAAGCATCATGCCTTCGAGACCGATGTTAACTATTCCAGAACGTTCGCTGAACATACCACCTAATGCAGTAAGTACGAGTGGAGTCGAAAATTGAAGTGTCGTCTTGATTAACCATGCTATCATGACTACTGAGAAGGGATCAAGTTGCATTATATTTCACCCTCCTTTGTTTCCACCTTTGATGATTGTGTTCGTATCATAAAGAAAGCAACCACAAGACCAATACCCATCATTATGAATGAGGTGGTCATTATTGATGATAATTGCATTGTGAATCCAATAATACCTAATACACCCCATACAATTGCGATAGATGATGTTGCAGCAATACGACGTTCTTCTATTTTAAGATTAAAGACTACAATCAGAAGACTACCCATACTAAGCAAGACACCTAGTAATAGAACACTAAAATTAAGTGCCATAGCAGGTCCAACTACTATGAGACCGAGAAATGCACCAAAAATACCATATCCGATTGAAATTAAACTTGGTATACCTGGTTTTGAATTATTGGTAATCCATTTTGCATATCCGATTCCATTCTTTGAGAGCCAGTCGACAAGTCGCGGAGCTGCAACAAAAAGAACAACAAGACCTTGAATTACCGTGACCATCTCACTCGGAACATTGGCATTTGTCTGCATGAAAGTGCCGCCAGCCTTTAAAGCTCCAAAGAATAGAGATCCTCCGAGAACACCCCAGGGATTATTCCTTCCTAGAACTGCTACAGTAATACCATCAAAACCCAATCCAGCGGACCAGCCATCATAGAATCGATGGTAGTATCCCTGAACCTCGACAGCACCTGCAAGTCCGGCAAGTGCACCACTTAAACCTAGAGCTAATGCCATATTCTTCTTCGCATTGATTCCTGCAGTTCTTGCCGCATCTTCATTCAGACCAACTGCTCTCATCTCATATCCCATTACAGTTTTGTTAATGAAAAAGTTGACAAGAGGAACACAAAGTAGTGCTATCACAAAAGCCCAACTTAGAAATGGACTTCCAAGGAGTTTAGGAAGCTCGGCTAATTCATTGATGAATGGTGAAACACTTCTGGCGTCTCCTGGATTATGCATTGGACCTTCTGAAACGAGCCATTGTGTAAACTTTACAGCTGCATAACTTAGCATCATCGTCGTAACTACTTCATGTGCACCTCGGTAAGCTCGAAGAATACCAGGAAGGAGTCCATAAAGTAGTCCAACTATTATTCCAGAAGCTAAGCATGCAACGATATGAAGTCCCAGAGGAAGAGCTATCATGTACCCAACTGCTGTCGCAGCAATAGAACCCATGTATAGCTGTCCTTCTGCACCAATGTTGAAGAGACCACATTTGAAGGCAAGAGCTACAGATAATCCTGCAAGAAGCAATGGAGTTGCTCTCCAGAGAACTTGATCAAAATTAAGTAACGCACCCAATCCAAGAGCTGAATACGCACTTAGAGGATCATAACCTGTGGCAATCATCAATATTGCTGCTACAGCTAATGCCATAAGAATCGACAACAGTGTATGCATGATGTTATTCTGAAATTCCTTTGACTGCAATTTATCAAACAACTGGTCAATTGGACTCGTGTCTTCTTCTTGAACTTCAGGCAAGGCTACTTCTTCTATCATTGGATGGCCTCCTTAGTTTCATTAGAATGTCCTGCCATCAACAGTCCTAATTCTTCAGCAGATGTTTCATCAGGATCTTTGACTGCGACTAGCTGACCTTCAAATATTACACCTATACGATCAGAGAGACTGCGAATTTCGTCTAACTCTGCAGAGATAAGGAGAACTCCTGAACCAGCATCTCTAAGGGCGATGAGTACTTTGTGAATATACTCCGTTGCTCCTACATCTAGTCCTCTAGTTGGTTGGGCTGCAATAACCACGACTGGTTCTGAACTTAATTCTCTGGCAACTATTAGTTTTTGCTGATTCCCACCTGACAGTGTGCTTGTAGGATCATAGACTTTTCCGATCTTAACTGAATAAGCTTCAACCAATTCTTCTGCATTACTTCTGAACTGATTGAGATTCAAGAACCCTTTTACACCTGCTTTTTCAAAGGCATATGGTTCATTATAGTGATTCCCAAGAGCTAGATTCTCTTCAATGGTGAATGGGGGTGTATTTGAACGGTTCAGGATCTCCAGTTTCTTCATAAAGTGCAAAGTATCGGTTTCTGCCAGCATCTGGTTTATCTCTTTTATCTTCTCTCTTTTAGGAAGGAATCCGCAGCCTTTTATCGCATTGTTAACTCTGAATTTGGTATCTTCTCTACGGTATCCGTAAGTTGCTACAATAGCATTATGAGGTCCTTCTAATTTTGGCATTTCACCTTTTGTAATTCCCTCAAGTGTGCCAATTCTTGCTTTAATATTCCAGCTCATGAACATTTC
>JABCTV010000024.1 GCA_018238205.1 Candidatus Thorarchaeota archaeon | reverse complement strand
TGTATATATCTATACTAGTTTGTAGTGAAAATATCGTAGGTAGATTCGTTTACTACAAGATTGACGGGGAAAAACTATGTATAACAATCCACTCTATCCTGGATATCCATTTCAGTTTCATTCCTCAAAATCGAATAAGCCCAAGACAGCTGTCTTCTGGGATGCCGAGAACGTTTCCGGAATTACTGAATCCAATATTGCAAAAAACTTTCATGGTTGGTTATCCAGAAAATATGATGTTATAGCCGAGTTTGCTTTCGCTGATTGGAGTGGTCCCTATAGAAGGGTGGGAACTGCTCTCTATAGAATCGATTTCGATCTTATTCATATTCCAGATAACTTGAAAGACAGTGCAGATTGTCAGATGGCAGCTTACATTATCGATTGGCTTCTCCGATCACCTGATACAGTTTCTTACATAATTGTTTCAGGTGATGCAGTTTTCGAACCTACTGTAAAGGCATTACAGAAGCAAGGAAAACATGTAACAATTATGAGCAATCCATTGGTAACTCGTCCTGAAACCATCATCCGTGCAAATACATACGAAGATATCGATATCTTCAAACCAAAAGCTATCAAAATTAGTCCATTGAAAGGTGAAAAAGAAGAGAAGAAAACTGAAGAAAAACTAAAACAGACTGCGCTTCTTCGTCTACAAGAAACCATTGCTAGATTGAAGAAAGAGGGAAAACCAACTTATGATCGATATGTAAGAATAATGGCCAGCCGATACAACCCTGATGTTATATTTGCTAGACCTGGTCATCGTAATTGGGGCGAAGTAATAACGCAAGCAGTCTTTGATGGTATCATTTCCTATGAAGGAGAAGGTTTGGGTTCTCAAATAAAATTGAGTGAGAAAGCTGCAGAAACAAGTGTAGATAGATCCACATCATTAGAAAATTCTCTGGAGCAACTAGGAACAATTGTAGAATCATTGTATGAGAAAGGTGAACATACTGGAATGGAATCTATAGTTCACCATGTAAGAAAGCAAAAAATTGACTATCAGCAACTTGGATTTTCAAGATTTGGCGACTTTGTAAAAGCAGCTGAAGGACGTGATTTAGTCAGAATTGTTGCACAAGAAGATACTCCCCCTGCAGTCAAACCCGTATTTAATGAAGACACTATTATTGATTGGTATAAAACCAATTGTACGAAATATTTCGGAGAAGGTGCAAGAGTACCGCAATCGCCTTTTATTCTTAGAACAATTCAGTTCCTCTATCAATATGATGTTGGAATCTCTAAGATAGAAGCGTTTCTTAAAGATACAAAGATACAGGAATTATATGATTCTATCCTTGAAATGAGTGGTATCTCATTTATACCTCCTTACGAAAAGGTACTCCTATTCATTCTATTTGGGATTGGCAAAAGTTGTACAGAAGCTCTTGTGATTGTGAATAAGGAGCTAGCACCACTTGGTTATGAACTCAAGTGTCCAGAATGAAGGAATATTGGAGGATGAAATGATTGAAGAAAATTGCATTAATTGGTGCTGGAAATCCAAGATGGCAAGAATCAATAACTGAATTTCAAAAAGAAGTAGGAACTGTTTACACTGACTGGACCTTTCGGCTAAGAGATTTTGAACTGAAACTACTCAGAAATCAAATCGAATCTGATGGTAAATTCAAAGTCTATTTTTATGAATCCAAATCTAGTGGGGGTGACATGAAAATAAGACTGGTTGGGCATGTTAGTGATTTTGTTACATCAAAGAATATTATAACTGAATGTCCCGACTTGGATTATTGTTATCTTGAAAGTGGTAAATCAAACATAGATGTGCGTTCATGGCTTAAGATAACCCGATTTGAAACAATTACCCGTCCCATGGAACTCTCTGAATTTTGGGATTATAGAACTAGAAGAAGAATCACTCCATCTCATTTGAAGAGCTCCTTTGCATATGTGGCTGACACAAAGGAGATAGAAACCCAAGTTGTCGAAGATGAAGAAGAGGGATATTACGATCTCTATCTTGAAGAATCTTTTATGGAGGATGAAATTGCAACTAAACCTGAAATGATGGGTCTAGGAGAACTTGAACTTGTAGACCGACAAAAAGTAACACCTGCTGGCCGTCCTGACCTTATTTTCTACAAAAAGGAGTATGATTTACACATCATAGTTGAACTAAAGAAATATGAAATTACTAAAGCCGATATCGAACAAGCAACAAGGTATCATGAATGGGGTAGAAAAGAATATGGAAACCGACTTGTTACAATACTGCTAGGCTATTGGATAGAAGAAGATGTTCTTCCACGACTCGAAGATTTGAAGAAGAATGATTCGGGGATTTATGCTATGGTTTACGATAATCAATTTAGAATCCTCTGAGATAAAAAGAATCAAACTAACCACCAAGATTTTATGTAGTAAGCGATTGTACCACTATTTGAGGGTGTCAGATTTAGCTAGCACGTCAAGATAAAATCTATAATAACGGTGGTCAGATCATGCTAGATGGGAGATTAGTTGTTCGTTGCTACAATGTGGGTTTCGGGGATAGTTTTCTTATTTCATCCTATAAGAACCAACATCGATTCAATATTCTTATTGATTTAGGCTCAAAAGAACAGTGTACTTGCGGCACTCCTCTATCCAAAGTTGCTACTGACATTAGTAATACCGTTTCTCCTTCCGGTCTGGATATTCTAATCCTATCTCATACTCACAAAGACCACATCAGAGGTTTATGCCCGACTGATGTTTCTGAAAATACACTGAGAACATCTCCTAGAGAAATATGGGTACCTCGTAATTGTGATCCTGACTATGGGCCTAGTATTAAACATCGATATTTAGTTGAAGCTGATGGTTATTGTGATAGACTAAAATCTCTGGCAATCTGTATCAGCTTACTTTCAGATGTCACATATCATAGAGAAACAGATGATTGCATATCAAAAATTGAGGAATTACATCAAGATTCTGCTATTCGGTATGTAGATTCGAAATCTGAAATATATCGAGTACCTGATTTCGATGGTGAATTTACAATTGATGTTCTGAACCCCCCTCCCAAACCTGCAATTCTAGCTAAGACACTTCTTGATTTACTACCCTTAGAAACATTAGAAAAATGTGGAATTTCACGTAAATGCATCTCTATGATTAAAGGAGTTAGAATAAAAGACAATCATGAGAGGGAATACATCTATTCAGAAAAATACTATAATCCAGAATTAAAAACTACCAAAAAACAGATTGAAAACCTGGAACAATCACTTGAAGAAGTCTATTCAAGGTATCCTGATAGAAATTCTATCTCTTCAGCTGTAGATATTGATTCAATCGAAATCGATTCAAAGACAGCTGAAGCTGTCAAAAAGATTACAGAATTTGTTTGCGGCCAATTTGAAACTCAACTAAAAAGAGAACATGTTAAACAATTCAAGAGTCTGTTGAATCAATTTGATGAGATTGATTATATCAACAGAGATGTTGTTGATCGAGCAATCAGAAGAGTAGATGATGAGGCAAATGATTTTAGTGCTGTGGTTCAGATAAGGTGGCAGGGGAACGTTCTATTATTTACAGGTGATTTATGCAATTGGAATGGGATAAAACATCGAGTCCACTCAGTTGATTTTCTCAAAGTACCTCATCATGGGGGTGAAGCTAGCTATCTACATGATAACGAAATTCTAAGTACAATGTTCCCAACGAATGCTAGGACTTCAATAATTCCTACATGTTTTCCATCAGATGATTGTGGAGCAATTCGTTCAAGACCAAATGCACGTCATACGCTTGGGAAATTACACAACTATTCAAGAGTGTTAATTACTCATCAACAGAATGTGATGTACTTTGATTTTACATTAGATCCAGTATGAATCATTTACAATTCTGTAGATCCATCGGTTGCCGGTTCAAATCCGGCCGTCCCGACCATTATCTAGTTTTTCTTTGATATTACAATTCTCTAAAACTAAGATACTTCCTCAATTCATTAAATATTGTAATTATTATCTATATGTTGCTACTGGATATACAAACATCATATACGCACCAAAAAATAAATGATGAAAGAACAATATCTAATCCGAGTTAGGATTTGATTAAGTTCATTCATATTACCCGAATCTAATTATTCGAGATTTCAACTATTAGCTTGCCTGTGTTAATGTTTCTGTGAAATACTTCACAATTACAATCTTCACATGCACCATCGAAATTATCATGTTTTTCACGACTATGACCACATGAACAAAGGTCTAAAGATCTAGTACTCATTTTTTCACCTCTCAAAATTTTCTGTAACGATAATAGAAGAATTACTTCTTCATTCAAGCTTCAATGCGTGTTTTCTTTCTGGATTTGGTTGGTGGCTGATTCTGCCAGCGCCTCTTCTTGTAACATTTCCAATATCCTATGAGGTCCATATCCACTATTCACACGGCTTCTTTTGTAATCAGTTTTAGAATTGATTTTCATATCTTCCATCTTCAATATCCTGCTATTATGAGAACAATATATCATACAGACTGGGGGTCTGTGACTTCCGAAAAGCAGATACTCCAAAATACCAGACAAAAAGGTCTGACTGTGTTACATTTATTGTTAAACTGTCTCTTCTCTTCTCACTTTCTGCAGGTCGCTATTCTCGAGGATGCTTATAATCTTAGGCATTTATCTAAGAAAATACGACTTTTTATCGGTTGCCGGTTCAAATCCGACCGTCCCGACCATCTTTTTTAAAACAATTTCACACTGATTACGAATTGACATCAATTGTGATACCAAGAACACGAACTAGCTCTTTGTAACGATTACGAATTGTGACTTCTGTAACCCTTGAAGCATGAGCTATCTCCCTTTGAGTACGTCTGTCATCTTCGAGTATTCCAGCTATGTATAGTGCAGCGCCTGCGATTCCACCAGGAGATTTTCCTATGGTCACGTAATTTTCTTTAGCTTGGTTGATTATTTCAGTAGCTTTTTCCACAGTTCTTCCTTCAAGCATTAAATCTGAAGATAATCTTGGTATCAAGTCCTTTGCAGATGGAAGCGGCACAGTAACATTGACTCGAGAAACAACCATGCGAACTGCATAGCCAACCTTTTTCCTATCCACATTTGTTTCAGCAACAATTTCATCAAGCGGTCTTGGAATCCGGTGAATCCGGCAAGCGAGGTAAATTGAGGCTGCAACGACTGATTCAATACTTCTTCCCCTCACTAGTTTCGTTATCAGAGCTTTTCTGTATAACAAAGCTGCAGTTTCTCTAACATCACGGGGTATTCCAAGTTGTGAGGAGAGTCTATGCATCTCACTCATGGCAATGCTAAGGTTTCTGTGTTGTGAACTATGGAGCCTACTTCTAATATGCCATTTTCGCATTCTGTACATAGCTGCCCGAGTAGTGCTTTTGATTGCCTTGCCACTTGCATCCCTGTTTCGCCAATCAATCATTGTCGATATGCCCTTGTCAGCTATAGTATAAGTTGCTGGAGCTCCAACTCTGGCTCTTGCATTCTCTTCCTCTGCAGTAAATGCTCTCCATTCCGGTCCTGTATCTGTTGTGCGATCGGAAGCAACAAGTCCACATACGGAGCAGGTACGCTCTCCACGAGCATAATCTTTTGTGAATGTACTTTGTCCGCAGCCCATACACACCTCTTTTCTACGTGTATGACCTCCTTTTGCACTAACTAGGCTCTTCATGTCTATCTCTCTTCTTACCAGTAATCATTTTTCCATTTTTGATATCCTGCTCTCATGAGAACAGCATATCGTACAGAATGAGTCTGTGACTTCCGAAAAGCAGATACTCTAAACACCAGAGAAAAGGGCTGGTTGCGTTACATTTATTGTTTAACTGACTCTTCCAATCTCACTTTCTGCATTATTATAATCTCGAGGATATTAATAAACTTAGGTGTCTATTTGAGAAAAAATGATTGTAGATCCATCGGTTGCCGGTTCAAATCCGGCCGTCCCGACCATTCCTTCTTCAATAACACTCATAGAGGTTTTGTGCAAAAATCTGAATATTATAATCGTCATTTGCCGATTTTCGGCAATCTAATAAGAGAACTTCCCAATAATAAAACGGGAAATAAAACTCAATAGAATCACAACGATGAGCTATACCGCTTGGTCATTTTAGATAATGATGGTCGTGCTTAGGGTGTATTTGTTCACCAAGACCTCAGGCTATGACCAAGTTCGCGAGTTGCCGATAGAGAGTGGGAATCATGTCATGGAGAGCATTAGAAAACAACACAGTAGATTCAATCAGGGTTGCAGTAATAGGTGCTGGACACGCAGGTAGAGGACTTGCCAGTTATCTTTCCATACATGGATTCGATGTTTCTCTCTATAATCGTACGATTGCCAATGTCGAGAGAATATCGAAAAGAGGAGGAATCAATGTTTATGGTCTCTTTGAAACATTTGCAAATCTTTCACTGGTCACAGGTGATATAGCCAAGGCTATTGAAGACCGTGACATAATTATTATCGTAGTACCCGCTCAGGCACACACCTTTATTGCAAAGTCCATGGTCCCTCATCTAGAATCTGGGCAGACAATACTTCTAATGCCTGGTAGGACCGGCGGTGCACTCGAGTTTGCTAGGTTCTTGAGATCACATTCCTATTCTGATGAAATTTTGTTGGGAGAGGCTCAAACATACAGCTTCGTATCAAGGATTACTGGACCAGACTCCGTGTTAATCTCCAAGGTTAAGAACAGTACAAAGGTGAGTGCTTTTCCAGCATCTCATAATCGCAGATTCATGAGGAGTCTAAGGCGACTTCCAATTACATTCAATATGGCTGATGATGTCATGGAAACCAGCCTTGATAATGTAGGTGCGATGTTACATCCAACACCCACGATTCTCAGCTCAGGTTTATTGGAGTCAAAAGAGGGGGGATACAACCACTATCATGATGCTATTTCCAGAACAGTAGGACGACTAATAGAACGAATGGATGCCGAAAGGATTAGAGTATCTCGTGAATTTGTTTCTCAACCTGTATCTCTTCTGGAATGGTTGAGGAGCTCGTATGATGCTGAGGGAACTACACTGTGTGACTGTATTCAAAGTATTGATGCCTATGATAATGTGGGTAGCCCCTCAACATTGGATCATCGTTACGTATTGGAAGATGTACCCACCGGTCTCGTACCCATCTCATATCTTGGACGACTCGCAGGAGTTTCAACTCCTGCTATAGATGCGATGATCAATATGGCTTGTCAGCTCTATGATTATGACTTCTGGAGTAGTGGAAGAACTCTTGGAAATCTGGGTCTTGAGGGATTGAACCCTGGTCAAGTACAGGAATATGTCAGAACTGGAGTCATACCCGAGATATATCCAGAGCTTCATGATCATGAGCTACCTGACTTATACGGATTGGAGGTAGATGAAATTTGAGAATCTTGGGAGCTGCAATAGGAAGTTGTGTCCATGTAGCTGGTGTTCTTAGATTTCTCAACCTCGCAGAAGAAGAAGGGCATGAAACTATATTCTTGGGAACAGCGGTTTCTATTGAAGAATTGATAGCGAAGGTGAAAGAACACAACCCTGATATTATCGGTGTGAGTTATAGACTCACAGCGACCAGTGCGGTCAAGCTTCTTGAGGACTTGAAGAACGCCGTGATAGAATCGGGTCTAGAGAGAAAACGATGGGTGCTTGGTTGCACAGCACCAATCAAACCCTTTGCAGAAAAAACTAATCTCTTTGAAGAAATATTCACTGGTTTCTCGACTGATGAAGACTCGATTAGTTTTCTTCGTGGTCGGACACACATACCGCCAGAAGAGAAGAATCCTCAAGATTTACTTACAAGAATGGTCCTCAAAAGTCCGATACCGCTTATTAGACACCATTTTGGCCTTCCATCAATCAAAGAAACCATAAATGGTGTCAAAAAAATTGCAGAGGCTGGAGTTTTAGATATTCTCTCCAT
Source organism: Candidatus Thorarchaeota archaeon (assembly GCA_018238205.1). Lineage (GTDB taxonomy): Archaea > Asgardarchaeota > Thorarchaeia > Thorarchaeales > Thorarchaeaceae > SMTZ1-45. The sequence continues at coordinate 18,959 of JABCTV010000024.1, read as the reverse complement.
TGGACCAGATCAGAACGCCCAAGAATCGTTCTTTCGTCCATCTGAGATGAATGTAAGCTTAGAGGGTGATGGAGGTGTTCCAATCAGGGAATCCAAAGATTTACAGCGTATCTTTGAAGCCTCGCGAAGAGGTAACTATCCACTCATGAGATGTTATAGTGGCACTCGTGATTTGATATCTTGGGCACAGTTACTAAAGGATACTTTGAACAACGCTTGGGGTGCAACTCCTCTATTATGGTACAGCGAGCTAGATGGAAGAAGTAAAAGACCCCTTGAGGAGGCAATCACTGAGAATCAAGAGAATCACCGATGGCACGCAAAACATAACATCCCTGTAGAACTCAATGAGTCGCATCATTGGAGTCTGAGAAGTGCTCATGATACAATTGCAGTTGCAATGGCATATCTCTCAGCATACAACGCCAAGAAAGTCGGTGTAAGGCATTATATCGCACAATACATGCTAAACACACCTCTGGGAACTTCTCCCAAAATGGACCTTGCCAAAATGCTGGCGAAAATCGAACTTATTGAGTCACTTCATGGACCCAACTTTGATTCTTTTAGGCAGATACGGCCTGGGCTTTTCTCTTATCCTCCTGACCTTGATTTGGCCAAGGGTCAACTAGCATCATCAATTTATACAGCTATGATGTTGAAACCACACATTGTGCATGTCGTAGGTTTCTGTGAGGCTGATCATGCTGCAACTGCAGATGATATCATTGAGAGTTGCAAAATTTCACGACGGGTTATGCATGATTGTCTTCTTGGAACACTAAATCCTCTGGATGACAAAGAAGTATTGAACCGAAAGAATGAGCTAGTCCGAGAAGCTAAGGTGCTTATAGCAGCAATTCGTTTGTTGGGTGATGAATCCTCGAAAGATTCGCTTCTTGATCCTATTACATACGTACGCGCAGTAAAGAAGGGAGTCTTGGATGCACCCCATCTTAGAAACAATCCCATTGCTAAGGGGTTGCTCGGGACCAAGATGATTGACGGTGCGTGCTTAGCAATAGACCCCAGTTCTAGTACTCCCATTGATGAAATCACAAGACTAAGACAACTAGACCCGGAAATAGACTCCGAATATCCTTTGAAACGACATCAGACAACTTTCTCTTAATTCAAAAACTCAGCAACATCATCTACAGATAATCTCGGTCTGGGTCCTGGTTTTGCATCTGACCATCCCACAGTTATTGTTGCAAGTAGTTTCCAAGGTTTATTGAAGTAGTCCACGATGGCTTCGTATGTATAGAAGATATCCCCAATCCAACATGTTCCAAGTCCGAGTGCATGAGCTTTCAATAAGATATTTTGAATTGCTGCTGAAACACTGTGAACCTCAGTGGACCATCCAAGTTCGTTCGTATTCCAAACCACAATGACCACTGGAGCCTCTTCCATCATTGAACATGAACCATATGAGGAACCTACATCAATGGTCGATTTGTCAAGTTCACTTCTGTACATATCCGTAAACTTGTCCTTGGATTCACCAGTAAGTACAGTGAATCTCCATGACTGACTATTCTTAGCACTGGGTGCGAATGTTGCTGCTTCAATAATCTCTCTGATTAGGTCTTCTTTTACCTCATCATTCTTGTAAATTCTAATACTTCGACGCCCCTTGATAACATCATCAATATTCATCAATTATTCAACTCCTTCAGGAAGATGAATGATGAAACTACACTCGTCATCTCCTTTGAGTACCGATTTCACCATGTCATACTCAAGTGGTTGATCAAGTGCTGCCTCCCAAGGCATTTTGGTAAAGCCTCCACTACAATGGCAGAAGCTAGCTGAAACATCAACATCATCGTTCAGAATGGATTCACGAGCCCAAGCACAGTGGCACGCAAAGTACCTCTTCATTCTCTCATCTTTTTCACTAAGATACTCCTGTACCATGAATGGAATCTTTGTGTGATAGATAGTATTTCCTCTTCTTTCACCACTCAAAACATCAGGACGACTTTTCACAAAGTCCACCACTTCAGCAGAAATGTATTGATTGTAAAATAATGAACCATCATCCTTGTGTTTTTCCAATTCTTCTATTGCACTTTCTTGTTTCCGTTTCAAATATTCATCAATACTACCTGCTTCAAGGAATTTCTCACGTTCTCCTTTCCTGAAGTCACGAGGTAATCCATGAGCAACATCAGCCAAAATCTTCTTACAAACAGCTGGATCCAAGGTCTTTTCCATCATCTTTACAATTTCTCGAGTGACAGTTATTTTCTCAGTATCAGGTAGACCCAATGGAGGTAAATCATCTTTTGATAGGATTGCATCACGTATCTCTTCACCTGCATGTTCACCAAGTCTTTCATGAAGCACATTCATTACTTCTGAACCATCGAATACCCCAAGAACAGGTATGAATAAGCCCATGTTCTTCACAAAATATGCGTATCGAGATAAAGCTGCAAAATTAGGATGAGTATTGATACCCTCTTCAATCAAGATTTTCGAGAACTTCTCGAACTCTTCCGCAGTTGCAGTTTCGAGGGTCTTTCCAAACTGTTTCAAAAACCGTTCGAATTTCTCCACCATTTTTGTATTTTCAATTACTTCCTCCTCAGGAATAGGTTGGTCCCTATCTGTAAGGTACTTTCGAAATCCTTCCTCGTCCATCTTTTTCACACTCATACAACCTTTCCATCTGTCGTATATCAAGCGAGGGAAGAACGCAAGTTTAAGATGTTCACTCGGAAGTTGCGAGAAACCTCGATGCTCAATTTGGCGCTTATTATACAGAAATTCTTGGTAATACAGGCGCTTTAGTACCTAAATCAGGAACTAGACTTTGGCGATAGTCGTATGAAGCAAATAGAGGCCAAGATTAAGAACGCATTAGAGAACAAGGGCATCAAGTGTCAATCAGTTTTTGCTCTAAGTGACCCTGATGACACCAGAGTTCTTCTTGCATTCAATTCTAAAGATAATAGAAGACTTTCAATCAGGAAAATTGAGAACGCATTGACATCACTCAATGTTGGTGATTTCAAGATTCCACGCGAATTTCAACGACTGAGTTCTGCTTTCTTACATCTTGAAGTGACTCTAGGAGCAAGAACTGAAACACCAATCACGCCCGGTGCGGCTTAGTCGCATTTCTTATCTGTATCTTTGATATGAATACAGAACATGAATCTCGATTTAAAAGACCGTACATTTCTTGTGACCGCCGCCTCTCGAGGGCTTGGATTTAGTGTTGCAAAATCTCTAGTTAACGAAGGAGCTGAAGTAATAATCTGTGGTCGTAACGAAGATTCCCTGAAGAAAGCAACATCATCTCTTGGTGAATTAGCTGAATATTATGTAGCAGACCTGTCAAAGAAAGAAGATGTCCAATCGCTAGTGAAGAAAATCGCAACGAATATACTACTTCTTGACGGACTCTTTGTCAATGCTGGAGGACCTCCTCCGGGTACCTTTTCTAAATTAACAGATGATGACTGGAGGAAAGCCTTTGATCTTACACTAATGAGTGCAGTATGGCTGACAAGAGAAACAATTCCACTTCTGAAGATGTCTGATTCTTCTTCCATACTATTCAGTACCTCAGTTTCAGTAAAACAACCAATCGATAATCTATTACTCTCAAATGCAATTCGACCTGCAGTTATTGGTATGATGCGTACACTAGCCAGTGAACTTGCTCCCGATTATATTCGTGTGAATGCTATATGTCCCGGATATATTCAGACTGAGCGAGTAGATGAGCTGTTGTCTGCTTCAGAATCTGCAGAAGAGAACATTACTACAAAAATCCCTCTGAAACGTATTGGGAAACCTGATGAATTTGGACCAGTGGCTGCATTCCTTATGAGTCCAGTTTCAAGTTATATTCACGGGTCACTTTTACTTGTGGATGGCGGTTTCTATCAAGGAATGATGTAAAAATCAACTCAGAGTCGTAAATCAGTGGGGTCCAATCCACCACTCCTGATAAGAGCAATTCTAGCATAATCACGGACCTCCTCATCTTCGTCATTAAGGAGTTCCTTGAGACTTGGAACTGCAGGCGGATATGGAGAAACACCCAAAGCCCAAGCAGCGATTCGTCTGACTTGAATATCCGGTGATCCAAGTAGTTCCACTATTGCTCTGAGAATGACCTCGGATTTTCTTTCAATTACCAAACGAGTCATTCTCACCTGTTCTTCTGGTATACTTGTATGAATTGCATCTGCTAATCCCTGCAGAGCACGAGTATCATCCATGTCACGAAGTCCACGAATAGCCCAATCTCTAACATTCTCATCGTCATCATCTAATGCAGCAAATAGACAGTTGATAGTATCAGAAGAGCCAATATTGCTCAGTGCCCAAGCTCCAGATCGTCGTATCTCAACATCGGGGTCTCCTAATAGCGCACATAGAGTTCCCAAAATCTTATCGTTTACAATTTTAGTGAGGGCAAAAATAGCTTCTTTACGAAGATTGGTACTTTCTGAATTATTCCTAGTAATCCTAACAATGTGTCCGCTGTAATAATCAGGGTCTGTGCTTCCCAAGATATGAAGAGCCCATTTTCTTGCTTCAAATTCTTCCTTAGGATTAGTAAGAATTTCAACCACATACGAATTCGAAGAATCTACTCTAGTTCTATAAGCAGATTGCAACCCTCGTTTCCTAATCTGAATATCATCATCTCTGATAGCTTGTTCAATAATCTGAACCATGAGAGTTCCATTTAGAAGATCTACAATATCAAGCAGAGGTTGTTTCAGATTCGCTTGCTTTGAGAATGCAGCGTTTAGGACTTGTTCAAACTCCTTGGGATGATTGTGGATATATTCTACTATCTCACTTGTTCTCTCTGGAGTGGTTCCCTTCAGCAAGAGTTCTGATAGTTCTGTCACAAGATAAGCACCTTACTTTTTCATTGATACATCTTCCCGTGAAGGTAGAATTCAATATATTCTGAATGCTTTAGCATGAGGCATCCTAAACCATTCCATATCTGGCTTGTATCTACGTACAGTAAAATGAGATCCCATCTGGAGAGCTATGACATTCGGTATTGTCTGTGCAAGTGCAGTCGTGAGACCGAATGTTTCAGGTACATGAATATGATGAGCCTGCATATTCAGAACATCTGTAAGTACTTTCATATACCGTTCATCATCAGATTCTTCTTTTCCTGAGATAAGCAAGGCTTGATCTCCATCCTCTATGGACAGGTTCTGATGATGGCAGAAATCTTCTCTTAGGGCTGCAAACCCTTTGACAACCGCAAACTCGTTGAATTTCATCATTCCAATCTGCGCTGCAACATGATTTGGACCATCTGAAACCATGTATAGTGGCGGTCCAGGAGTCACAAGCTTGGCAATGATTTTTCCTTCATGTTCTGCCCATTCAATCATTTTCTTTCCTATTTTGGTGAGTTGTTTGAGGTCATTTTGAAGGTCTGTCTGCAGTTTATTTTCTAATTCAGAAGCAATAGTAAGTAGATATGCCATTGCAGTTGTAGTTGGTGAAGCTGGACTAACATTGTACGAATCTACATTAGATTTAGTTACCCACAGATTGGAAGTTTCATCTGATGCTTTTCCTTCTGGATCATCTGTCAATACAATAGTTTCAGCACCTTTAGCTCCAGCTTTTTGGAGCGCACCAAGTGTAGAGAGGCTTCTACCAGATGCTGTAACTCCAATTACTACTGTTGTAGAATCCAGTGGAAAATGCATAATTTCAGGTGGTGATAATGAGATTGCATTCAATCCAATAGAACAGAATACCCATTTCCCATACTCGGATACAGCGTATGAATCTCCTGCACCTACCAATACAATTCGTTTCTTCGCAGTAATATCTGATACATTGCCAGCATCTACAGAATTGATGGTGTCTGCGATAGATTTCTCTTGTACCTTTATCACTTCATAGCATGAATCAAGGAATTCTGTCATTGTATTACATCCCAAAGCATTCTATCGAATACATACATCTCCTTATTTTAATCACGATGTAGGTGATTAACGGAACTTTGTTATATCATAAGGTGTCTGGTGAGTGACCATGGATGAAGAGGGATTTCGTAGTTTTTTGAAGAAACAACGGCGGTCAGATGGCACCATTAAAACTTGTATAGAACTCACCTTGAAATTCGAACAATATATTGAGAAGCACAGAGAAGAGACGACTGTAGAAATTGCAAAGATTGCTGACCTTGAAGCCTTCATAGATTGGGGAAAGAGAGAGATTGGATCGATGAACTCATACCTCTGGGCACTCGGTCACTATTTTGAATATTCAGAACAAAAAAATCTTCGAAAACGTGCCAATCAGATGAGGCAATCAGAGATTGCTAAGAAACGAGGGAAAAGAAAGAAGTTACTGCTAAAGAAGATTCATGGAGTAAAAGAGGAAGATGTGAAGAAACTAGAGTCTGCAGGAGTTTCAGACACAAAATCAATGCTAGCCTCAGGACGTACACATGAATTGAGAGTTGATCTTTCAAAACGAATAGGCGTTCCCCTCAATAGAATCGTCGAGCTTGTGAAGATAGCGGACTTGACACGTATTGTAGATATCAAAAGTATACGTGTAAGACTTCTCTATGATACTGGTGTGGATACAGTAGAAAAGGTTGCCACCCAAAATCCAGAACGCCTGAGAGAACTGACCATCAAGGTGAATGAGGTTGAAAAACTCTTGAAACGTCATCCTACTCTCGTGGAAACTACATATTGGATTCGTCAGGCCAAGGAACTCGATTCTATCGTTGACTGGAGTGAAGAAAGAAGTGGCGCCCCCGCCGGGATTTGAACCCGGATCTCAAGAGATCGGCTCCAAGGTGTCAACCACATTGGATTGACAGTCTTGAATGCTAACCGGATACTGCAGACTATCTACAGTACTAACCGGACTACACTACAGGGGCCAGTTAACTGCTGCAAATCTGTTTTTCTATTAAAGTTGTCGTTCGGTATTGATGACAAAGTTGTTTACCTGATTATAATTTGTATCTGGAAAGATATCTTGGATAATAAAAATAGAAAATAGAGTAACTTATTAGCTTCCAAAGCCTACTATTTACTGGCTCACACAGCCAAACCCCCTAGATGAGATGCCATTTAGTTGTTTTATCCAAATCCTTTTATGGCTACAGAATTCCCCGTCCTCTGCTCAGACAGAACTGCTTCCCACTCATGCGTGACTATAGGTAACAATTATGGAACTTTTTGTCATGTAAGAGGTCATTGACGGTCGTAGACTAGTATCCGTCTGGACATCAGGGGCTCGTGGCGCAGATAGGTAGCGCAGCAGGCTTTTAACCTGATGAACAGGAGAGTTATCTCTTGCTTCGGGGACTGGCCGCGGGTTCAAATCCCGCCGAGCCCGCCACTGATCTTGGTATGGGTGTGGGTCACTGGTAGATTTGTCAGAGTAAAAAACAACGGGGCGGCTACTGCAGCAAATGTGTGAGCTCGGATTTCTGAGTTCTAAGCGTTGGGAAGCGTACATGCAAACAGTAGTTCCCCCGTCCTCCACGTTCACGGTGTGATCTTTCATGGCGTCGGGTAGCACAGACAGAGACAAGTATTGGCCTGTTATAGAGGCGTTCTTCGACCATTACGGACTAGTAGGCCAGCATCTTGACTCGTTTAATCGGTTTATACGAGAGGAGCTCCAGCAAGTAGTAGACAGTGTCGGAAAGCTGACTCCTAAGATTGAGGGATATGTTGTCGAGCTAGGCGACATTGAAATCGGAAAGCCCACAATCCGAGAAGCAGATGGGAGCGAGCATGGTCTAAACCCCAACGAGGCTAGGATTAGAAATCTTACCTATGCCAGCAAGCTCTTTCTTCATATGACTCCTGTTCGAAAAGAGGGGTCGGTATCAACAAGACTTGAGACCCTGAAAGTCTATGTTGGCAACATGCCAATTATGCTTCGAAGCGAACAATGCCATCTCTTTGGTAAATCAGCTGAGGAATTAATTGCCCTTGGCGAAGACCCGAAAGACCCTGGTGGTTACTTCATTATCAATGGCTCAGAGCGAGTTTTAGTCACACAAGAAGATTTGGCGCCAAATCGTATTCTTATTGAAGAGGCTAGCAAGAGCTCAAGCTTTACCCATATAGCCAAAGTATTTTCCACTTCAAGAGGCTTCAGAGCCCCTGTTACTATCGAGCGAAAAAGAACTGGTGAACTAAGAGTTTCATTTCCATCAGTTCCTGGAAAAATCCCTCTAGCAATTCTCATGAAAGCATTGGGACTTGAGTCAGACCGAGAGATAGTTGATGTTATTTCAGATGATGACGAACTCCGGAATGAACTGATTGTCACTATTGAACAATCAGCACCAATCAATGTTTTCAAGGATGATGAAGAAGGGGGTTCAACAAGAGAAAATGCTCTTGATTTCATAGGAAAACGTGTTGCAGTTGGTCAGACTAAGGAGTACAGACTGGCAAGAGCTATGAAAGTACTTGACCGCTATCTACTCCCTCATATTGGAACTGAAGATGATACCCGTCTTCACAAGGCATACTACTTGGGCCAGATGGTTGAACGATTACTCGAACTCGTTCTTAACAAAAGAACTCCTGATGACAAGGATCACTATGCAAACAAACGACTGAAGCTATCAGGTGACCTGCTAATGTCCCTGTTCAGAGTCGCACTTTATTCTCTAACACGTGATATCAAGTATCAGCTTGAACGTACTGCAGTACGAGGTCGGAAACCTAACATTCGAACCGCAGTTCGAGCAGATGTAATCACACAACGATTGAAACATGCCTTAGCCACTGGGAATTGGGTTGGAGGTAAAGCTGGAGTTTCACAGCTACTTGACCGTACAAATTACATTTCATCACTTTCACACCTTAGAAGAGTAGTTTCTCCACTCTCACGTTCACAGCCACACTTTGAGGCACGAGACTTGCACTCTACACACTGGGGTAAAATCTGTCCAAATGAAACCCCTGAAGGACCAAATTGTGGGCTGGTCAAGAACATCGCTATGATGGCATACATCTCCGTAGGTACCGAAGAAGATGCTATTGAACGATTAATGATCAAATCTGAAGTTGAACCAATTGAGAAATTACTTGGTAAACGTGGTCGAAAGGGCGCAGATGTTTTTCTCAATGGAAGACTGGTCGGAATTCATAATGCACCCCAAGTGTTAGTAAAAACACTGAGGCAGAAGCGACGAGCTGGTGAAATTGATAATCAGACAAATGTTGCGTATTACGAAGATACCCATGAGGTGCAAGTAAACTGTGATGCGGGTCGGGTCAGAAGACCAGTAATTGTCACTGAGAAAGACAAGAGTCGCCTTACTGATGAACATCTTCGGATGGTTATCGATGGTGAATGGGGTTTCCAAGACTTACTCAGGAACGGAATTGTTGAGTTTATTGATGCTGAAGAAGAAGAGAATGCACTCATAGCAATGTACCCTTCAGAAATGATAGACAATTCAACTCACCTTGAGATTGTTCCATCTACTATCCTTGGTATTTCTGCTGCATTGATACCATTCCCAGAGAGGAATCAATCACCACGTAATGTGTACATGGCTGGCATGGCTAAGCAATCTGTAGGGGTTCCAGCATCTAATTTCAGATTCCGTGCAGATACACGTTCTCACTTCTTCCATTATCCACAAGTCCCAATGGTAAAGACTCGTGCAATGGACTCTATTGGATACGAAGAACGTCCAGCAGGACAGAACTTTGTTGTTGCAATCATATCCTTTGAGGGTTATAATATAGAAGACGCGCTTATCATGAACAAAGCTTCAATTGAGCGTGGACTTGGCAGAAGTACATTCGCTCGTGTTTACGAAAGCGAAGAGCGAAAGTATCCTGGTGGTCAGGAAGATCGCTTTGAGATTCCAGATCGCAGTGTTAGAGGTTACAGAGCCTCAGAATCTTACAGAAATCTCGGTGAAGATGGTATTATCGAAACTGAAGTAGAAGTACTGGGTGGTGACGTACTAATTGGAAGAACATCTCCGCCTAGATTCTTAGAAGAATACTCTGAATTCGAGATTGCTTCACCTAACCGTCGTGAAACCTCAGTAGCTGTACGTCATGGTGAAGCTGGCGTTGTAGACAGTGTTATCCTGACTGAAACCATTGATGGTAATCGCTTAGTCAAAGTAAAAGTACGCGACCTCAGAGTACCTGAACTTGGCGATAAATATGCATCACGTCACGGTCAGAAAGGAGTAATCGGATATATTGTTCCACAGCAGGACCTACCATTCACTGAGGATGGTGTAGTCCCAGACTTGCTGGTCAATCCTCATGCTATTCCAAGCCGAATGACTATTGGTCAGATTTTGGAGATGGTTGCTGGAAAGGCGGGATGCGCTGCTGGCAAACAACAAGATGCAACACCTTTCTGTGGAGTCACTGAAGAAGAACTCTTTGAAACACTACGAAAACATGGACTCAAGCACAATGGTCGTGAAACCATGTATTCTGGTATAACAGGAGAGCGGCTCAAAGTGGACATATTCATTGGTGTTATCTTCTACCAGAAGCTACACCACATGGTTGCAGACAAGATTCACGCTCGAGCCAGAGGTCCAGTCCAGATTTTGACACGTCAACCCACAGAGGGTCGTGCACGAGAAGGTGGTCTACGATTCGGAGAGATGGAGCGTGATGTGCTCATAGGTCACGGTGCTGCAATCCTTCTAAAAGGTCGACTTCTAGACGAGTCTGATAAGAGTAGCATGCTTGTCTGTGAAGACTGTGGTCTAATTGGTGTATACGACCGTAACAAGGACCAATACTACTGCCCAATCTGTGGTACAAATGCCAAGATTAGCAGTTTAGTGGTATCTTATGCATTCAAACTACTCATACAAGAAATGATGTCACTTGGCCTGGCCACCAGGCTTAGACTCAAGGAGATGATCTAAATGATCTCTGGTCTTACTACAAAAAAGATTGACTCAATTGAATTTGGACTATTGTCCCCCGAAGACATCCGTAAGATGTCTATTGCTCAGATAGTGGTAGCTGATACCTATGACGAAGATGGATATCCTATTGATTCAGGTATCATGGACCCCAAGCTAGGCGTGATTGACCCCGGTCAGCGCTGCAAGACCTGTGGAAACAGAGTGGGTAATTGTCCAGGTCATTTTGGCCATATTGAACTTGCACGCCCAATCATGCATGAAGGGTATGCAAAAGTAATTCACAAAGTCCTTCGAGCAATATGCAGAGATTGTAACAGAATTCTTCTGAGTGATGAAGAGATTGAGCATTACCAAAAGCTCTTCAAGAAATATCCTGAAATTGGTCAAAAGACCGCTAATCTCTCTAACGAGATTCTAAAAAGAGCAGCCAAGAGTAAGGTCTGTCCACACTGTGAAGAACCACAACTCAAACTGAAGTTGGAGAAACCCACATCGATTTATGAGGTTGGCGAGTCCGGTTCAGTAAGATTAACTCCTATTGATGTCAGAGCACGACTTGAAAATATTATAGATGATGACTACCGTCTTCTTGGTATCAATCCTATAGCTGCTCGCCTTGAATGGGCAATTCTAACAGTCCTTTCTGTTCCTCCTGTCACTGTGAGACCATCTATTACATTAGAATCAGGAGTTAGAAGTGAAGATGACTTGAGCCACAAACTCATTGATATCATCCGAATTAATCAAAGATTACGTGAGAATCTTGATGCTGGAGCACCCCAACTAATCGTTGAAGATCTTTGGGAACTACTTCAATACCATTGTACAACGTATTTTGATAATGGTGTGAGCGGAATTCCTCCAGCAAGACATAGATCCGGTAGAGCACTAAGAACTTTGGCTCAGAGACTAAAGGGCAAAGAAGGTCGCTTTCGTTCTAATCTTTCTGGAAAGCGTGTTGACTTCTCAGCACGTACTGTAATTTCACCAGATCCGAATCTAAGTATGAACGAGGTTGGTGTTCCTGAACAGATAGCTAAAATCCTTACAATTCCACAACGTATTACTGAATGGAATATCAAGGAACTGAAAGATCTAGTCATTAGAGGACCTGATAGACATCCTGGTTGCAACTACTTGATTAGGACTGATGGTCGACGAGTAGATCTCAGATTTGTTAAAGATAGATCAATTATTGCAGATACTATTGAGCCTGGATTTATTGTTGAACGTCATCTGGCTAATGGTGATATTGTACTGTTCAACAGGCAACCATCACTACACAGAATGTCAATCATGGCCCACGAGGTGCGTGTCATGCCATATAGAACATTCAGACTCTCACTTTATGTTTGTCCACCATACAACGCAGACTTTGATGGTGATGAGATGAATCTACACGTTCCACAGTCAGAAGAATCTCGTTCAGAGGCAAGAGTTCTAATGCGTGTACAGGAACAAATTCTGTCCCCAAGATACGGTGGTCCAATCATTGGAGCACTTCAGGATTATATCTCCTCAGCATTTCTATTGACACGTAAGTCTAATCTACTTACTAAGGATCAAGTAAATCAGCTACTAGCCACAGCAGATTACGAGCTCAAGCTCCCAGAACCTGCTATCAAGGCTCCAGTGGAATTATGGACTGGAAAACAAATTTTCAGTATATTTATTCCTAAAGGAATTAACATCTCCTTCAAGGCGAACATTTGTAAGAAATGCAATGTTTGCAAGCGCGAAGACTGTGAATTTGATTCTTATGTAGTAGTTCGTGATGGAAATCTGGTATATGGTGTTGTTGATGAGAAAGCCTTTGGTGCAGGTGAGCCTGACTCATTATTCCATAGAATAATCAAAGAGAATGGTCCCACTACAGCGAGAATTTTCATGGACTCTATAGGAAAACTCCTTGTCCGATTGATTACCGACAGGGGTTTCTCAATGGGTCTGAATGATGTCACACTTCCACGTGCTGCATCTCAAAGAATCAAGAAGATTCTATCTGATGCTGATCAGAAAGTGAATCAACTTATTGAAACATACCAGAGAGGAGAACTTGACCCTAACCCTGGTCAGACCTTGCTGGAAACCTTAGAACAGAGAATTATGGCCACATTAGCTGAAGCACGTGATTCAGCTGGTGCAGTTGCAGGAGAACACCTTGGTCTGGAGAACACTGCTGTTATAATGGCACAGACTGGTGCCCGAGGTTCACGACTGAACCTGTCTCAGATGGCTGCCGTCGTAGGACAACAAGCAGTTCGTGGTGAACGAATTAACAGAGGCTATGTTGGAAGAACCCTTCCACACTTTGAGAGAGGAAATCTTGGTGCACGAGCACGTGGTTTTGTCACTTCGAGTTACAAGAGTGGTCTAGATCCTATAGAATACTGGTTCCATGCAGCAGGAGGTCGTGAAGGCCTTGTTGACACAGCAGTACGAACTTCGACCTCAGGATACATGCAGAGACGTCTCATGACTGCTCTACAAGATCTTAAGGTTGAAACTGATGGTACCGTGCGGACAGCCCCAGGAAGGATTGTCCAATTCCGCTTTGGAGATGATGGTGTTGACCCAAGTAAATCGGATCACGGTCGTTCAGTGAACATAGATATAGTTATCGAGAAAGTTCTCGGAAAAGTAAGAACCGAATAAGGGGAGATTTAGACAATGTCAAAGTCAACAAAGAGCAAGAAGTCTACCACTAAGAGCACAAAAAGTGCAAAGCCAAAAACCAAACCAAAGGCTAAAGGTACAACGGTCAAGAAAACGTCGAGTACCAAGAAAGCTAGTGCTAAGAAGACAACTAAAGCAACCACAAAAGTATCCCCCTCTATAATCGAGAAGCATATGGAGAAACGTTTCGAAAAAATGCGTGAAGAGCGTCGTCTTCCTCCAAAAGTAATGGATGAACTTGTCACTAAAGTCAGTAATTTAGGCATCTCTAAGAAAGAGTTTGATGACATCTGTAACAACGTAATCGATTCATATGAACGTTCACTTGTCGAACCTGGAGAAGCCGTAGGTACGGTAGCTGCTCAAAGTATTGGTGAACCTGGTACACAGATGACACTGAGAACCTTTCACTATGCAGGTGTTGCAGAACTAAGCGTTACACAGGGCCTTCCACGACTAATCGAAATTGTTGACGCAAGAAATAACCCAAGTACTCCCACTATGAAGATTTTCCTCGATAAAGAATTTGCCAGTAACAGAACTGAAGCAAGAAGAATCGCTCGGGATATTGAGATGGTACTAGTTGAGAGCGTTTCTAGCAATGTATCCATTGATCTTCTTCGACAAGCGATTGATATTCGACTTGATTCTGAAATAATGGACGATAAAGGTTTGACAGTAGAAACTGTATCTGAGGCAATTCAAGAGAAAATTAAGGGTAAGGGTGAAGTAGAGCCAGGTGAGAACGTAATCTTTGTATATCCTGCAAACGATACTCTATCGGAACTTCAACGACTTAGCGAAAAAATACGTGAAGTTCGAGTAAAGGGCATCAGCAACGTAATCCATGTAGTGATTCGAAAGGAATCTGATGAATATGTCCTCTATACTGAAGGTTCTAATCTCCAAGATGCTCTTGAAGTTGAAGGTGTGAATCCTCATAAGATTTATACTAACAATCTCAGAGAAATCTATCAAGTATTGGGAGTCGAAGCTACTAGAAATGCGATTATCAAAGAAGCCATGAGTGTACTTAATGAGCAAGGAATGGATGTGGATGTAAGGCACATAATCCTTGTTGCAGATATGATGACCGCTGACGGTAACATTCGTCAAATTGGCCGTCATGGTATTTCCGGTTCGAAAAATAGTGTTCTTGCACGAGCAGCATTTGAGGTGACAATTAAACACCTTCTCGGAGCAGGAATTGCTGGAACAAAAGACCCGCTTAAGGGCATTACAGAGAACGTCATCCTTGGCCAACTTATTCCCCTCGGAACGGGAAGCATTGACCTTCTCATGAATCCTCATGTTCCTTCCCCCATAAAGAAGAGAAAGAAGAAATAAGAAGAGCTATCAGAGAGGTCACGACGGAAGCATTAAAACAGAAAACCATTTGACGCAATTCGTTTGGGTGTGTCTACAAACATCAAAGAGGTCTATAATATGAGCCTGAATCAACCAATCGCGAGCGCAGTAAGCACTGGTGAGTGCAAGATAGGAGCAAAGTCATCAATTGATGCTGTAAAGAAAGGTAAGGCTAAGTTAGTTGTAGTAGCTGCCAACTGCCCAAAGAACGAATATGACGACATCAAAAGATATGCTCAGTTATCTGGAATCAAAGTTCAACAATTTGAAGGCACTTCATGGGATCTCGGTGAAACTGTAGGTAAACCCTTCATGGTTTCTGCCATTGCAATCATCAAGCCTGGTGACTCCAAGATTCTAAAGATGGTCTGAGGCGAGTTTCTTGGGCAAAATCAAGCTATCAATGGATGACATGGCAATGATTGCCAAATTTGAGCAAATCACTGGTGCTTCAGCCATTGATATTATACGTGATGACGAAGGAGAACGGATTATTGTTGTTGTACGAGCCAAGCAGCTTGGGAAGGCAATAGGTAGGGGCGGTGTTAATGTTAAGGCTGCTTCTGATGCTTTTGGTAGAGCTGTAGATGTAGTTGAGATGGCTGAAACTGTTGAGGAATTCGTAAAAAGCGCTCTTGCTCCGGCTAGAGTTGAAGCAGTAAAAATCATAGAGCATCGCGATGGTAACAAAGTAGCTTCGGTCACTGTAAAGAATGAAGATCGCGGTATTGCCATAGGTCGTGAGGGAAGAAATGTTGCTCGCGCCCGTATTTTAGTTAAGCGTCATTTTGACTTGGATAACGTAGTGATTGCTTAGAACTCCTTTTCGTATTTGAAAACCGAGCTTATTTGATAAGGCTTTTAAGGAAACACTAGCCGGAAGGCTCCAGCACCACATAGAGTATACCATGAATGGTGACTCTACCACTACGAGGTTAGATATATTGACAGGTTCAAAATCCCCAGTTGGCGAGTTCGCAGCGCGACCTCTTCTACGAAAGAGGAAGAAGTTCCGCTGGAAGAAAGCCGCCTACAAAAGAAGAGTCCTAAAGCTTAGGAAAAAGAGTGACCCATTAGAGGGTGCTCCCCAAGCTCGAGGAATCGTTCTAGAGAAGGTCGGCATCGAATCAAAACAGCCAAACTCAGCTATTCGAAAAGCTGTCAGGATTCAATTGTCCAAGAACGGAAAACAAATCACTGCCTTCATTCCTGGGGATGGTGGTTTGAAATATATCGATGAACATGATACTGTACTCATTGAGGGAATTGGTGGTGCTCAAGGTGGTCCAGTAGGAGATCTGCCAGGTGTTTCTTGGAAGGTCATCAAAGTCAATGGAGTCGGTTTAGAGTCCCTGATTTATGGCAGGAAGGAGAAACCAATACGTTAGGTGGTAATCATGGCAGAAGAAAAATCAGTTGAACCAGTTGTTGAAGCAGGTCCCTCTCATATACCACCAACTCTTCTAGTATTTGGTAAATGGGACCCCACAGAAGTTGAGGTCAAAGATGTAGGTCTTATTCGATATATCTCACTGAGACCAGTACTTATTCCACATACATCTGGTAGACATGCACACAAAAGATTCCACAAGTCCAACGTTCCAATTGTTGAGCGTTTTGTCAACAAGCTATTGAATGCAGGACGCCGAAAGGACAAGAAGACCCGAGCTGGAAGAAATGCTGGCAAGAAATTGAAGGCATTGAACACTTTGAAACGTGTCTTTGAGATGATTGACTACAGAACTGGAATGAACCCAATCCAAGTTTTGGTCACTGCAATCGAGAACTCTGCACCTTCTGAGGAAACAACCAGAATCTCTTACGGTGGGATGGCATACCCCCGCTCAGTGGATGTAGCTCCTCAACGCAGAATCGACCTTGCTCTGAAGTACCTAAGCGTAGGTGCTGTACGTGCTGCACACAAGAATGCAAAGTCATTTGAAGAGTGTATAACAGACGAGTTACTTCTTGCTTACAAGAAAGATCCTGGTAGCTTTGCAGTTGCTAGGAAAGATGAACGAGAGCGAATAGCACGTTCAGCAAGATAATTCTAATTAATCTGCACGGGTTTTCCCGTGCAATCTCTATCTTTTATGACAAATCAGGACACCTTATCAGAGGTTTTAATGCCCTAGTTTCAATTAGAGGAACAAAGAATGAGGAGAATCTCGTTAGCATATCTAGCTCTTGTCATAACGACAATTGCTTGGTCTTCCTCATTGATATTTGCTAAGCTAATCTTTGATGAAGTAGGTCCAATTGTGTTTGTAGCATTAAGATACACACTTGCCTGTCCTTTTCTTCTTGCTTTGACTCTTCAACAGAATAGGAAAAATAAATCGGGGAATCTGAAAAAGAATTGGAAAATATTGCTAGTTGCAGGACTTAGTGGTCCTTTCATCTCTCAAATATTGCAGTATATTGGCCTTAATATGACAACTGCAAGTGATGCTCTCATACTAATGAACCTCACACCTATTTTCGCAGTGATTCTTGCAGCTCCTTTATTGAAGGAAAGGATAACACTTGACAAGATCCTCGGACTACTTCTTGCAACAATTGGTGTAATTCTCATAGTTATGAACACGTCTCCAGAATACGCAGCTATCAATGTCCAAAGGATATTGGGAGATATCATTGTGATTGCATCAACATTCTTCTTTGCAATCAATGGGATTGCTGGGAAAATTGCTGTAAAATATGAAAATGCAGTGACTGTCACTTTCTACAGCACACTATTTGCAGTTCCATTCATCTGGATATCTGCTGCAATCCTTGAAGATGTTACTGTACTATTCAGAATGAGTGCCTTTACCTGGCTTGTAATAGCATGGGTCGCGATTGTAAACACTGTGATGGCATTCATCCTCTACTACCAATCTATGAAGTATATCGAGGCATCGCGTGTTCAGATCACACTGAATTTGATTGCCGTTTGGGGAGTTTTGATGTCGGTTCTTATCCTTCATGAAACAATCACTTTACTCCAGATAACTGGAGGATTTCTCACTATAGTTGGAGTAATTCTTGCTCAAATGACCCAAATTCGTAAGAAATCAAGTGAAGACCTTATAATGCCTGACGAATCCGCTGAAAGTGATTAGCATGAATGATAAGATTCTAGTTTGTTATGGCACAAGGCATGGTTCGGCTGGTGAGATTGCAGAAAATATCGGTGAGATTCTGAGTAATCGTGGAGCGACAGTAGATATTGTCAATCTGAAGAAAAGCAAAGTGAAGAATCTAGAAACCTATGATCTTGTGGTTGTAGGTAGTGGAATTCAGATGGGAAAATGGACCAAAGAGCCTCTGAAATTTATCAAGAAGAATCTAGTAATTCTCTCAAGAAAGAAGGTTGCACTCTTTGTATCCTGTATGACTGCTGCAAAACCCGATAACTGTAATCAGGCACGTAGAAACTACCTTGACGCAGTTGCTGCTAATTTCCCTGAAATAATACCAATATCGATGGGTTTCTTTGGTGGACTCATTGACACATCAAAGGGAAATATCATGACAAAGGCTATCATGCAGTCTATCGCAAAGTCATTTTCCGAAGAAGGTGAGGAAACTCCTGAGCGTGTTGATCTCCGGGATTGGGAACAGATTCGTATATGGACTGAAGGTCTCATACCTGATCCCTTTGATGCTTAGTTGGTAATCATCAGATTTTTTCAATCATACTCAGTACTTTCTTCACTCTTTTTTCCTGTGATGACGATAAATCATCTAACCGCTTTGAAAGTACTTTGCCAAATTCTGGTCGGTTTCTATCACTAATAGCAACTATACTTTTTTCTGCATGCTGACCAACTTCTTTTGGCCTGCAGTTTTTGAGATGATTAAGTAGAATGGGAATAATCCTATTCTCATACAATTCATTTACTGATGCTACTCTAGCTAGTACTGATATTCCATTATCGACTGTAATAACAGATCCTTTCTCAATAGATTTCAATACAATTTCTATATTCTCAAAAATCGTTTTAGATTC